>JADGQQ010000145.1 GCA_017881645.1 Clostridia bacterium | reverse complement strand
TGAAACGGAATCCGAGATCGATGATGAAGTCATTGACTTCATTGAATGAGCGAATTTCGATTATCGAAACATTGCACGACCCTACATCGGATGATAAAATAGACCAAAGAGAATAGGAGGTGTCTACCATGGCATATGTAATTTCAGATACTTGTATTTCATGCGGCAGCTGCGAGGGCGAATGTCCTGTCGGCGCTATCAGCCAGGGAGAGTCACAGTACGTTATTGATGCTGCGGCATGTCTTGACTGCGGCGCATGCGAATCCGGCTGTCCTGTCAGCGCAATTTCAGCGGGCTGATCAGGCGTATTTCAGTATAACAATGACTGAAGATGTCCTCTGAGTGATCAACTCCTCAGGGGCATTTTTCGATTATCCCGGATTGCCGGTTTGCGAGGTTTTCTTCTTATGCATTCAAATGAAATAGAAGTCGATATTTCCGAAACGCTTGAAGATCTCGGCCGCAGGCACTTCAGGCTGATTCAAAAAAAAGCGGGATTCCGATACGGGGAGGATACGGTTCTTCTTGCACATTTTGCCTCGCAAATGGCTTCAAGAAAGCGCCGCATTCTGAAGGCTGCCGAACTGGGTACAAATTGCGGTGCGGCCAGTATTCTGCTGGCCGCCCGGCGCACGGATATTTCGATTGACGGTGTGGAAGTACAAAAGGACGCAGCACGCATTTTCGAGAAAAACATAGCCATTAACCATCTCGAAGATCGCCTTCATGCTTTTTGCTGTGATATTCGCGAACTTTTCTCCGGTGAAATGGATACAATAAAAAGAGCCTCCTATGATCTCGTATTCTTCAATCCGCCGTATTATGTCCCCGGAAGAGGCCCTGTCCCGGATCATACCGACGAAACGCGCGGCCGGATGGAGGCAAGATGCGAAGTTGCAGGTACCCTTGAAGATTTTGTGACAGCAGCAGAGAGACTTTTGCTGCCGCAGGGGAAAATGATCATGGTTCAGCGTGCATCGAGACTTCCGGAAGTTCTGGCTCACATGTCACGGCATAATCTGGAGCCAGCCAGGATCCGGTTTGTGCATGTCCGGCCCGAAAAACCTGCGACACTTTTTATGCTGTCCGGACACAAGAACGGGAAACCGGGAGGATTTCAAATCATGCCTCCGCTTATTCTGTACAGGGAAGATCACACATATTCTGACGAACTCCATTCGATTTATGTGGATGAAGGAGAATAATATGCTGTATCTGGTTGGAACACCCATTGGAAATATGTCGGATTTGTCCCCCCGGGCCATCGAGGTTCTGACATCTGTGGATGCGGTGGCCTGTGAAGACACCAGACGTACAGGGCTTCTGCTTTCGGGGCTCGGCATTAAGAAGAAATTGATCAGCTATCACGAACACAACCGTACGCAAAAAGGTCTGCTGATACTCTCCCTGCTGCGGGACGGACAAAATATAGCGCTGGTTTCAGATGCCGGAATGCCGTGCATTTCCGATCCGGGCGAAGAACTTGTAAGAGACTGTGCGGAGGCAATGCTTGATGTTCAGGTTATTCCCGGCCCGGTTGCAGGGATTTCAGCCCTCGCTTTGTCGGGATTGGACGCGAAGAGATTCTTTTTTGAAGGTTTTCTGCCATCAGACGGAAAAGAGAGAAAACAAAGACTGCAGGAACTTCTGCAGCACAGGTTCACGTTCATTCTGTATGAAGCACCGCACCGTATCATCCGAACCCTTGAAGATATGATTGCGATCGGGCTGGGGGAACGGAACATTGCAGTATGCAGGGAACTTACGAAGAAATACGAACAAGTTCTTCGGCTGACCATCAGGGAAGCCAGAGAATATTTTCTTCAAACGCCTCCGCGAGGCGAATTTGTTCTGGTGATTTCCGGAGGCGAACCTCCTGTGCTGGAAGAGGCGCGAGTTCTGACGGATCAGGATCGGGAATTGCGCATTAAAGAACTGCAGGATGCTGGCTTATCGACAAAAGAAATATCACTGCGATTGTCGAAAGAATGGAACGAATCCCGAAAAACAGTTTACGCATATGTAATAAGAATGTTAAACTAATTTTATCATATATGTTATTTTTGTTGTTGGAGTGTGTCATGGAGGAGAATTTGACCTTGCACGAAGCATCGTTTGTATCGCGTATCGACGGAGACGAGATACCCGTTCATCCCGATTCAATAATCCCATCCCCTAATCATTTGCTTTCGCAGTTTTTGGAAGACGGTCTTTGTGAATATGCATTCTATTATGACAGCAATAAAGACATTTGTTATGTGAACTCGAACCTGATGAGCGCGCTTGGCATTGCGAAGCCATATATTGAGAAGCCCGCAACAGGTATCTATGAATTTATTCATCCGGATGATGTCCGGATTTTTGATCAGGCGTTCGCATGGGTCAAGAATAAAGACCGGGAGTCGTTGCGCAGGGATTTTCGGCTGCTTACCGAAAAAGGCAAAGTGTTTTGGGTGCAGTTCGCCGGTATATCGGAAATTCATATTGAAGGAAGCGGCGGAAACTTAGTGGGTCATCTGATCGACATCACGCATCGCGTTCGTTGGGAAATCCAGCATAAGAACATCATTGACGGTTCTTCCGCCATTGTTTTTTTCGCTGATTTGAAGACGCACGAGACCCGATATTCCGAGAATCTCCGACAGCTTCTTCCGGATGCAAAACTGGAGTTTGAAGGAGATCTTCTGGCAAGCATTTTTCCGTTTGTTGTATTTGAAGACCGGCAGCGACTGCGGGACTCGGTCGAACAGATGATTGAGGGGAAGACCGGTAAATATTCGACGGAATTCCGCCTGCAGAGGCCCGATGGCAGCCGTGTCTGGATCTCTTGCCGATGCAAGTCGTTTTTTGATGCGAGCAGACAGGCAAAAATGATTGCCGGCAATCTTTTTAATCTCAGTGAAATGAATCAAATACGTGAAAATGTAGACAAATCATGTATCCTTCATGAAATAACAGAACTTCCGGGCAGAGGAAGACTTCTGCTTGATATTGAAAAAATGATCCATAACCGTTACGTCATGTCTGCTGCGATTGTCTTGCTCGATATTAAAGGGTTTCATACATATAATGACAGATTCGGAAGAAAGACCGGAGACGAACTTCTGAAAGGATTGTCACAAATGCTATCGGACCGTCTTCCGGCCGAGGGAATCCTATTTCATATCCATATTGATTCCTTCTGTATTTTATGGCCGCACGCAACGCGGCTGCAGGTGCAGAGTTTTATGGAATTTCTGCAGCAGGAAACAGCCAATCCGGTCATGATCGGTCAGGACGCCATATATACATCGTTTTCCATGAGCGCTGCACTTTTTCCTTCCTGCGGCAGTTCAGCGGACGAACTCCTGGCGAATGCAGAAATAACGCTGCATAAGATTAAAAAAGAAAAATGGACGAAACACGCAATTTACGTTCCTTCGGATAAAAGAGAACTTAAGGAGAAGCTCGACTTCGAATTTCAGTTAACGAAGGCTTTACGAAATAAGCGCGAAGGATTTCAGATGTATTATCAGCCGCTCGTTGATGCGGCTTCGGGAAGCCTGATCGGTGCCGAGGCGCTTCTGCGATGGCTTTCCCATGAAAATGAAATCATTAAACCGGAGAAGATCATTGCAGGTCTCGAAGCGACCGGATATATGGATGATATGAGCGAGTGGGTTCTTGAACAGGGAATCCGGCAATGCAGCGAGTGGCTGGATGCCGGCGTCGACCCGCAATTCCTTATTCACATCAATATTACAGCGGAGGATCTGATGCGTCCGACCTATTCGGAGAGTGTCTTCAGGATGCTTAAGAAATACTCGATGAGTCCCGACAATCTGATTCTGGAAATAACCGAAACATCCCTTATGCGAAACATCTCAATATGCCGGCAGAATTTGATCCGACTGAGAAACGGCGGGGTGAAAATCGCGCTGGATGATTTCGGAACCGGGTACTCATCCCTGAATTATCTGCGGGAGCTGCCTGTGAATGTGATAAAGATAGACCGCGCGTTCATTGAGGATATTCAAAGAGACCGTTTTAACCACAGCTTTATTTCTGCGATCATTCTTCTGGCGCACAGTATCTCAAGAAGCGTCTGTATCGAAGGCATTGAAGAGATCGGCCAGGCTGACTTCATACGGGACCTGAAGGCGGATTCATTTCAGGGATTCTATTTTGGAAAACCGGTTTCAACATCCGTTTTTGAATCGAAATATTTTAAGAACGGCTATAAGCAGGGTCGGCCTTCAATTTGATTTGTAAATGGAATTCCTTTTCGCTATAATCATTGGATATGTAGTTTATCCAGCAAGGGGGTTCTTTCATGACCGGGAAAATACCGTTTTACATTACAACACCCATATATTACCCGTCGGGGAATCCGCATATCGGACATTGTTATACCACTTTGGCGTGTGACTGCATTGCCCGGTACAAGCGCATGCAGGGATTTGACGTGATGTTTTTGACCGGAACGGACGAGCACGGCCAGAAGATTGAGAAGAAAGCCCTGGAAGAGGGCATATCTCCGCAGGCCTATGTAGACGGTATCGTAGCGAACTTTCAACGCCTGTGGAAACGGATCGGGATCACGTATGACCGGTTTATCCGGACGACAGATGACTATCATGTTGAGTCCGTTCAGAAGATATTTAAGGAACTGTACGATCGAGGGTATATATACAAGAGTGAATATGTCGGCAAATACTGCACTCCGGATGAATCTTTCTGGACGGAAAGTCAGCTGATTGACGGGAAATGCCCTGACTGCGGGCGGGAAGTCGTGGACGCGAGAGAAGAAGCCTATTTCTTTCGGCTGTCTGTGTTTTCCGACCGTCTCGAAGCGCTTCTGACGGATGAGACAAAGGATTTCCTTGAGCCGGCTTCCCGTGTGAACGAGATGGTGAATAACTTCATTAAGCCGGGTCTCGAGGATCTGTGTGTATCCAGAACCAGCTTCACATGGGGCGTTCCGGTGTCGTTCGATGACAAGCATGTTGTTTACGTCTGGATTGATGCCCTTTCAAACTATATTACAGCGCTGGGGTATCTCAACGAAAAATACGATGATTTCGACAAATACTGGCCTGCAGATATCCACATGATGGCCAAAGAAATCGTTCGATTCCATTCGATCATATGGCCGGCGATGATGATGGCGCTCGATCTTCCGCTGCCGAAGAAGATCTACGGTCATGGTTGGATTACTTTTAACGGCAGCAAGATGGGGAAATCAACGGGAAACGTCATTGATCCCTTTATACTTGCCGATCGCTATGGTGTGGATGCACTCCGGTATCATCTCCTTCGTGAAATGCCTTTCGGTGCGGACTGCGCCTTTTCCAACGAAATGATGATCCAGCGGATTAACAGCGATTTGGCCAACGACCTCGGAAATCTTGTCTCAAGAACCGTCGCCATGGTGATCAAATATTTTGGCGGTACGCTGCCGGAAGAAAGAGAACCGGCACCTGTAGATGAAGAGCTTCTGGGTATGTCTGATGCGCTCAAGGCGCTTGTTGAGGAGAATTTTGAGAATCTTCATCTGTCCGTTGCCATCGCAGAAGTTTTCAAAGTGATTTCCAGAGCCAATAAATACATTGACGAGACGGCTCCATGGGTTCTTGCGAAAGAGGATGCGAAGAAGGCGAGACTGGCTTCCGTTCTCTATAATCTGCTTGAGACGATCCGTATTGCCAGCACGCTGCTGAGCCCTGTTATGCCGAACACAATGCCGGAAGTCTGGCGTCAGATCGGTGCGTCTCCGGAGGATACACAATGGGCAAAGGCAGGGGAGAGAGATGTTCTTCGTCCCGATGTTACCGTTTCTAAAGGGGATGTCATTTTCCCGAGAATTGATCTGGACAAGGAAATCGATGCACTCAATCAGGTTCTGGACAGCCAGAAGAAAATCGATAATCCGCAGGCCGGAGCCGGGGCTGAGATACCGCAGGTTCAGGTCAAGCCTGAGATTGCGATCGAGGATTTTGCAAAAATCGACCTGAAGGTCGGCCGCGTGATTTCCTGCGAGAAAGTCCCGAAATCGGACAAACTTCTTTGCATACAGTTGGACGATGGAATGGGTGGACGGCAGATTCTCTCCGGAATCGCCGAATATTATAAGGCCGGGGATCTGATCGGAAAACAGGTCGTATTTATTGCCAATCTGGCTCCCCGGAAAATGCGCGGTCTGGAATCATGCGGTATGCTCCTGTGCGCCGATTCGCCGGAAGGATACAAACTCGTCACCGTGGATGGAATTTGCAGCCCGGGTGCCGAAATATCATGATGCACCTGATCGATACACACACACACCTGAACGACGAGCGATATGCCGCTGACCTGGATCAGGTGCTGCTGCGGGCGAAAGATGCGGGACTGACCCGGATCATTCTGGCCAGCGCCGCTTTCGGAGACTGCGTGGACTCAATCCGCATCGCAAAAGAGAAGAATACCCCGGAATTGGAGCTTTGGTGTACCGTGGGGATTCATCCTCATGAAGCGTCACATTACTCGGACGGGATACATGAACAGCTCCGGAAATGGCTTGTCGATCGATCCGTAAACCGCATCGTTGCTCTGGGTGAAATCGGACTTGACTATTTTTATGACCACTCTCCGCGCGAAGAACAAAAAGACGTGTTCCGCAGACAGCTGGATCTTGCTTTTGAAATGGATATTCCCATTGTTCTGCATGAACGGGATGCAACCCAGGATACGCTTCTGATTCTTGAAGAATTTCATGCCAAAGGGCGGCTTCGTCCGGTACCGGGCGTCTGCCACTGTTTTTCCGGAAGTGAAGAAGTTGCTGAGAAACTGTTCGCATACGGATTCTATCTTGGATTTGACGGACCGATAACATTCAAGAACAGCCGGCGGGCTCCTGAAGTGATTCGGATGGCTCCCCTGAACCGCCTGCTGATTGAGACGGATTGCCCCTACCTGACGCCAATTCCTTTTCGGGGACAGCGGAACGAACCGGCCTATGTAAAGTATGTACTTGAGAAGATGGCAGAGCTAAAAGGCATATTACCGGAAGAAATGGCTGCGATTACGATGAATAATGCATGTCAGCTTTTTGGAATATGATAATTGCATACGGACCTCGTGTTTTATTGTTGACAAGCCATAGCGTATCCAGTATACTTCCAATTGCGCTCCGAAAATGAGCGCTCCAGTATCGGTTTCGGGAGCATAGCTCAGCTGGGAGAGCATCTGCCTTACAAGCAGAGGGTCACAGGTTCGAGCCCTGTTGTTCCCACCATAATGGCGCAGTAGTTCAGTTGGTTAGAATGCCAGCCTGTCACGCTGG
>JADGQQ010000144.1 GCA_017881645.1 Clostridia bacterium | reverse complement strand
GAAGAAATATTCCTTAGTGTTACCACGAATGAAGAGAAGAAGAGGAGGTAATCTAGCATGTTAGCTGTTTATAAGCGTGAACTTTTGTCTTATTTTAGATCACCGATTGGTTGGCTTGCGATTGCTTTGTATGCTTTGCTGGGTGGATTTGTATTCAGCAATTCCATGTCGGTAAGTAGTGCTGTAAATATCGGAGACGAATTAGGTTTTCTGCGTATGGTCTTTATGATTGTTATTCCTTTAATTACCATGCGGCTTTTTTCAGAAGAAAAGAAGAACGGAACGGAAGTACTTTTGTTCACATCTTCCGTTCCCTTGTTTCGAATCGTACTTGGAAAGTATTTGTCGGCTCTTACATTATTGCTGATCATGCTGTCCAGCACGATTCTTCATGTGTTCGTCGTTCTTTTCATGGGCGGACTTGTTAATGCAAGTACGATCGGGTCATTCATCGGATTTATTTTTCTGGGTGCCGTCTTTATTGCGATCGGTGTGCTGGCATCAGCGATTACGGAAAACCAGATTATCGCAGCGGCACTTAGTTTTATTATTATTCTCGGGACTCAGCTCCTTCAGGCGATTGCAGTTTCAACTGAGGGTATCGTCGTTAGCATCCTGAATGTTGCCAACGTCTTCAGATTATCCGTGGAAACGATTAATAAAGTTGGAGAAAATGTTGCCGCCGGTATTAACTGGTTGGATCCATATACTCGAACAGACAGTTATGCATTAGGCGTTTTTAAATTGAGTCCGCTTGTATTCTGTTTGAGTCTTGTCATCCTGTTTCTCTTTCTGACATATCGTATTCTGGAAAAACGTCGCTGGAGTCAGGGATAATTCATAATTGCGTATTTATAGGAGGTTTTACATGAGTCAAATAAATGATTTGAATACAGACGTAAAAAATAATTCCGGTCGAGAAAAACAACCGAAACGGCAATCAGACAAGCGAGCCCGTTCTCTCAGGATTTTTTCCGTTGGGTCGGTTGCAGTATTATGTGCAATGCTTCTTGTTGTGAATCTGCTGTTTGATTCATTAGTCGGCGAAAAATTGACTTGGGATTTTACAAATACAAAAATCAACTCGATTGGCAGTGTTTCCAAAGGGATTCTATCAAAAATGAGCAAAGATGTTGAAATAGTCGGCTTATTCGAATTGACGAAAGATAATGAATCAAAGTATCAATATGTTGTTCCCGTACTTCAGGATTATGCAAAGAATTCCAACGGTCATATTACAGTAAAGTATGTTGATCCTACGAAATATCCGTCCATCATGACGGAGTTGGATCCGAACAAAACATCCAACCCTGCTGCTGGTTCCTTTGTAGTGAAATGCGGAGATAAAGTCAAAGTAATTAATTATATGGACTGCTTTACTTTTGATCCGCAATACCTTGCTGCCGGTCAGTATGTTCCGACTTCAAATAATGTTGAATATACATTTACCGGAGCTATTTCGACCGTTACGTCGGATTCCCAATCCAAAATCTACTTTTCAAGCAATCATAGTGAAGCATCGCACGTTCAACTTGATACGATGCTTACAAACAGCGGGTTCGAAGTCGCGGATTTGTCTACGGTTGAGCTGGCCGCTATTCCTGATGACTGTTCATTGCTGATTATTAACAATCCGCAGATTGATCTGTCCAAAACAGACATTCCGCTGATCGCTTCCTATATGGAAAAGGGCGGAAACCTCGTTGTTATTACTGACTTCACATCGTCGCAGTTAACATACGGCAATTTGAATGAAGTTCTGCACTCCATGAATCTCAATATGACAAACACACGCATCTGTGAAAATGATCAGTCCTTTAGAATGAATGCAACAAACGGATATTTATCGTATGCGATTTCTGCAGGAACATTTGCGAATTTGACCAACGGCAGTTCACTGGTTCTTTCAAGCGCGCGCGGTCTGGCAACTTTTGATAATCCAAAATCATACATAAAAACCGAAGCTATGGTAACGACGTCTGGTTCGGCCGTTCTTGAAAATAACGGAGATCCGACAAATGTAGGTGTTCCGGGAACACAGAATGCCGCCATGTACTCAGTCAGCACTGGCGGAAAACAAACGAGCGAGTTAGTGGTTCTGGGGACAACATCGTTCACGAGTGATGATTTTATTTCCACGTATACAATTGACAATCCGAATACACAATTTTTTAAGCAAGTCATTCAGAAACTGATCGGAGAAACGAATACAACTCAGGTGAAGGTAAAAGACTTCCCGAATTTTACATTGAAGTCGAATCCTTCTGCGAGTGTTCAAACCTTCTGGTCTCTTACACTTGTAGCATTTGTGCCTCTTACATTCCTGATCATTGGAATTGTTATTTATAACAGGCGCAAGAATAAATAATATTTGAAGGGAAGTACCATGAAGACTTGGAAAAATCTGCTCATACCTGCGATCGTTTTGGTTGTATTGATTGCCGGACTTATCATATATAACGTAGCCCTGAAGAACAAACTGAATCCGGTTGAAACGACTGCATCCGAGTCGACAGCCACACAATATGTTGCGAATTATACATCAGATCAAATCTCCGGTATTCACATCGCAAAAGCAGATGGAACCGGATTTGCGATTACAAGTGCACCTTCGGCAGCAGACGGATCGTTGACCTGGAAATATGTCAATGATAAGGAAGATGATTCCAAATACGCATTGAGCCAGACAAACATCGCGACATTCGTAAATATTATGGATTCATTTAATATCGTTGATACCATAACCACCGGGAAAGATACATTTAAGGAATATGGCTTAGACCATCCTTCCTATACGATTGAATATACGCTGACATCCGGTGAAAAACATACAATATATCTTGGAATAGCAACGTATGATGATGCGAGCGTGTACTGTACGATGGATGATGACGGCGTTGTTTATACCGTGAACAAAATCAAAGCTACGAAATGTGACAATACAATTCTTGATTTCCTTGATATGACTGTAATGTCTGTAAAAGATACGGATGTTGCTTCAGTGGATATTAAGAGGGCCGAAGATTCATTAGATATTTCTGTTATTGGTCAGATGGTTCTTTCTGAAGACGGAAAATCTTCCGAATTTGGCTGGCAGTTTGTTCGTCCGTTTTCAACTCAGGCGAGTCCGACATTCGGCAACTTTATGGATTCAATTCTGGCTTTATCCGTAACCTCCTTTGTGGACATGAATACGAAGGACTATGCGAAATATGGTCTTGATAATCCGGCATTTGTCTTTGATATTACGCTTAACAGCGGCGAAAAAAGACAGATCATTCTCTCTCGCGATATGGGAGGCGTCTATTATGGAGCATCAACAACATCGCCAGCTGTGTTTACTTTAGCGTCATCTGTTATTACCAGTCTGCAGGCGCCGTTGACTGATTTGATTAAACCGTATGTTGATTATAAATTTCTGCATCAAGTCAAGCATATTGACGCCACTTTCCCTGAAGGATCATTCTTTATGGATATGGAAGTCGCCGAAGGAACCACACCTACAGACCCTACATCGAAAATATCCGTGAATGGATTGAGCGCGAAAGTGACCGCGGGGCTCGATTTGAAGAATCGATCCTATTTTGCAGTTCTGTTTGAATCGATTAGCTGCATCAAGATTGCAGACTTTGATTTTGCTGCAACTCCTGTGAATACAAAAGATGTGACATTAGTTATTACTCTAAATGACAGCACACAAACAACAATTGATCTTGCAGTCCGGGATGAAAATACGTATTATGCTTTTATAGACGGAGAGTATCACGGGATAATTGTAAATAAAGATTCTCTCTATAAAGACAATGGCAAGGATCTTCTATACTATGGAATATGGCCTGCCTATACGTTGCTGGTGAAAGCCATCCATGATTCAGTCGGAAATGTTTACATTATGGCTGATTCATAAGAAAGGGTACGAACTGCAATGCCTTCAAAAGAATCTGACAGTAAGCGCAAAAAGAGATCTGCAAAAAAGCGGTCTCTTTTGCCACTTTTCATCTTTCTCATTCTTTTACTCATACTGTCATCGGGTGTATTAATCTATTTGATTCGAAATCATGTAAATGCATCCAAGGGTGCGGATACTGTGACACATCTGTCTGTTCAGACAGGTTTTGCCTGTGAATTTTCGGAAGCTCAGAAATTGTATCCATTTTCAAATGGTGTTTTGAAAGTTACAGCTACAAGAGTTGCTTATCTTTCAATGGCCGGTGATGAAATCTATGGCGTTGATATCCAAATGGATAATCCCTTCTGTGTAATTCGGGGAAGTCATGCTCTGGTTGCAGATTCCGGCGGCTATTTTTGCGCCATATTTGATGATAAGGGCCTGATTTGCAACAAACAGCTTACCGGCGCGATTAGTTTTGGCGCACTTTCAGCCGATGGCATGGCGGGTCTGATTATTGAACAGCCGCAGACGAAGGGCTCTGTTTATCTCTTAGACAACAAGGGCAATTTCTTAGCGCAATGGAATTCGGTTGAATCAGGTTACCCGATATCCATTTCGTTTTCGCCGGATCAGAAGGATGTTAACATTGCATTGGTAGATACAGATGGGTCTGCTATGCAGCCTCATCTGAAGCAGATTGAACTTCCATCTGCAGACAACGGGCAAACAACCAAAGAGATGGCTCTATATTCCCCCGAAACATCGGCGATTTTGCCGTCCATTTCATATATAGGCAATGAACGGGTCGTTTTGGCGGGCATTTCTGATGTATTATTGTGTTCAAAAGATACAACGCAGATGCTTTCAAATCCATATACACAAGTGGACAGCATTTTCCCGGTCGGAAAAGGATCGATCGTAATTTATACAGACGGAGTCGGTCAGGAAATCCGAATGGAATATCTCGGCACAGATTTTACGAGAGGGAAGTCCATCGTACTTGGAAATACATTTACTGATGCGGATGCACTGGGCGATAAGGTGGTTGTGTCAGCCGATGATAAAATTCTTGTTATACGAGCAAGTGACCTGACAGTTCTAAAAACGATTTCTGTTGATGAGGAAGTCATTCGAATCGGTATAGTAGACGAGAAAACAATCATTGTCGTTACAGTATCAGGAGTTCATGAACTGAGCATATAATGCTCGATTTAAGAGGAGGTATTGTCTTTGGAAACGGAATTGAAGCTTCGGTTTTCTTCAAAGGAAGAGATGTTGAAGCTGCGCAGTGAAGAATGGTTTTCCGGCATTCTGATTCCTAACTCAGATAAAACAGAATATTACGATACAAAATACTACGATACAAAAGATCAGCTGCTTCGGTCATTTAATGCCAGCATCCGGGTTCGTGAAATTCGCGACGGGGATTATATCCATACCGTGAAAATCGGCGGAAGCAGCCGGAATGGTCTTCATCAAAGATATGAATGGAACCTTGAATCAGACGAAGATCATTTTGATGTGGAGTCTTTCCTTGAAAATGCAATCAGCGACGGTGATCCGTCTGAGATTTTATCGGATGTACTTCTTTCCATTTCCGGAGCCGAACTTGTATCTTCATGCAGGACGAGTTTTGAGCGCACTATGTCTCTTGCCGGTTACGGCGACAGCCTCATGGAGATATGTTTTGATTTTGGGTCACTTTACGCAAAAGATGAGAAGGATGCTGTATGTGAAATGGAGATTGAACTGAAGCAGGGTGATGTAAGGGATATTCTTGCACTAGGCGAAGAAATTGTATTGCAGACAAATGCGGTTCGCGATAACCGGGGAAAATATGAAAGGTGCCTTGCAATGTTGGATGTGCAATGAGTATAACGGAATCAAATTCAACGGATCATTCGAATATTATCGATATTGCCATAATCGGCGGCGGACCGTCGGGTATGGCTGCCGCTATCTCAGCAAAAAAATATTTACGTACACTTCATGC
This sequence comes from Clostridia bacterium, assembly GCA_017881645.1. Taxonomy (GTDB): domain Bacteria; phylum Bacillota; class Clostridia; order Saccharofermentanales; family Saccharofermentanaceae; genus Firm-13. The sequence continues at coordinate 1,329 of JADGQQ010000144.1, read as the reverse complement.
CGGGAATAGACAGGTTGTCCTATTTGAAAGAAATGACCGTATTGGGAAAAAACTGCTGATGACCGGCAACGGCAGGTGCAATCTTACAAATCTGGATACAGACCGGATGCATTTCCATGGTTCGAATGCCGGTTTCTCTGAGAAAATCCTCGACCAGTTCCCACCGACTGCGATCATTTCGTTTTTTGAAGAAATCGGCGTGGTTTGTACGGAAGAAGAGGATAAGAAAATATTTCCATTAAGTCTTCATGCAGGCTCCGTGTTGGACTCTCTGCGGCTTGCCTTGATAGATCTTGAAGTTCAAGTGCGTACAGGAGCAAAAGTATCCGGTATTTCCAAAGACTCAGAAGGTTATACACTGATATTTGCAGATGGACAGAAGTTCATTGCGAAAGCCGTTATTGTCGCTGCCGGCGGAAAGAGCGCGCCATCCACGGGATCCGATGGGGAAGGTTATGAATTGCTCCGCACATTTTCACATAAACTCAGCCAGCCATTGCCGTCGATCGTTCAGCTAAAGACGGCAAGTGAATTTTGCAAACCGCTTTCGGGCAATAAATTATTCGGAACAGCAACACTTATCATAGACGGTGTCACTATTCGCAAAGAAGAAGGGGACATTCTTTTTACAGATTACGGTCTTTCAGGGCCTCCGATTTTGCAGCTGTCCGGATTTGTTTCGCGTGCGCTGTATCAAAAAAGCGATTCGACAAATCCTCCCGATATTTTCATTCATATTGATTTTCTTCCGATGTATTCATCTGAAAAAGTTCTTTCAATGCTTTATGAAAGAAGGGCTGCCTTCGCGGGCCGTCGACTGGAGGATTTTCTTACAGGACTTTTTCATAAAAGACTTTCTGTCGGTTTGCTTCGTCAGGTTACGCAAAAATCGCTGTCCGCGCATGTTTCTTCGCTGTCGGATAAAGAAACGGATTATCTCGCTCAAATCTGTAAAGCACTTCCCATTCATGTCAACGGAACGATGCCTTTTGCCAATGCACAGACAACAGCCGGTGGAATTGCTACGGATCATTTCGATGCATGTACGCTGTCTTCTTCGTATGAAAAGGGCTTATATGCCTGTGGTGAAATACTGGATGTCGACGGCGACTGCGGCGGATTTAATCTTCAGTGGGCCTGGGCGTCCGGATTTGCGGCAGGAGAATCAGCGGCAAAATATGTAACGCAGGAAAATAATGTATGAAAAAGGAAGTCCGTCTGTCTTTTCGTCTGGAAGCGTATGATTCGCTTCCGGATGACTTTCATTCGAATTGCAGTGAAAAGAATCTTCTTGCATCGGCATGCAGAGAGCTGCATGTTCCGCTATTG
>JADGQQ010000143.1 GCA_017881645.1 Clostridia bacterium | reverse complement strand
GCTGACAAATATTTCGTCCGTTTCAATGGTGACGCCGCGGCTTGCATACTCATGTTCCGCAATTGCGTTCACAAGAAAATCATATCCAAAATCTGGTCCGTATCCGTGGAACGTGACCGTATCGCCCATTTCCAGTACGGCCGCCTGCATGGCTTCGATAACCGCCGGAGCCAGAGGGCGGGTGACATCCCCGATACCCCATCGAATCAAAGATCTATCCGGGTGTTCAAGCGAGAATTCTTTCACTTTTTTGGCAATTCCCGCAAAAAGATAATTTCCCGGAAGCTTCTGAAAATTCTGATTCAACGAATACATGAGTCTTCCCTTTCTCCTGCATGTCCGAAATAGGCATGCGGCATTCACGTCGGCAAGTCAGATCCTGACATCCCCGCTCTATATATGTAACAGATTCGGAGGTTAAAAATCAACCTCTCCGTCAAAACTGATCTCTGCAGGGCCTTCCATAATCACGTCGCCCGTATCTTCCCGCCATAAAATATTCAATTCGCCGCCATTGAGAATCACGGTTGCCTGTCGCTCGCTGAATCCGTTCAAAACAGACGCCACCACCGTGGCGCATGCGCCGGTTCCGCAGGCCATTGTCTCGCCGGAACCGCGTTCCCATACACGCATCCGGAGATGCGTCCTGTCGATGATCTCGACGAACTCCGTATTTACGCTCTCAGGAAACAATTTGTGTTTTTCAAAAAGCGGCCCCATCAGCTCCAGCGGAAGCGTCTCAATCCCCTTAACATATACAACGGCATGCGGGTTCCCCATAGAGACGGCTGTAATATTGAACAGCCGGCCGCCGACTGCGATTGCCTCGTTGACCAGCATTTTGTCGCTCCAGATCACCGGAATTTTTTCCGCTTCCAGAATTGGCTTCCCCATATTCACGGTTACCCGGACTGCTTTATCGTTTTCGACCTTCAGCGAGACACTTTTTACGCCGGACAATGTTTCGATCTCCAGCTCCGTCTTGCGGGTCAGCCGCTTGTCGAATACATATTTTGCCACGCAGCGAATTCCGTTCCCGCACATTTTTCCGCGGGAACCGTCCGCATTATACATGTCCATGAAAAAATCGCCTTTATCGGACGTTTTAATGAGAATCACTCCGTCGGACCCGATCCCGAAATGCCGGTCGCTGAAACGGACGGCAAAAGGCGCCACTTCGTCCTCTTTGAGGATTTCTCCGGCTGTGCAGTCAATGTATATATAATCGTTTCCAGTGCCCTGCATTTTTGTAAAAGGTATTTTTCTCATTCGCATCCCTCTTTCACATCTGTCCGCTATCCTGAGATTTCAATACGGTCATTGCCATGTCGATCAGTTTTGTGCCGGTATCCATGCTCTTTTTCTGCAGAAAACGGTGCGCTTCCTGCTCGGACAAATGGTTGCGGCTCATAAGCAGAGCCTTGGCCTGCTCGATTATTCTCTGTTCCTCCGGTTTTCTCCCGGCTGCATCCGATTCCGGTTTGCCCTGTCCGGTCGATGGTTTCCGAATACGCGTCGTATCTTTATACATCTGCCTTGTTTGCAGCAGCATACGGGCGGACGAGACAAGATCCTCCGCCTGCAGCGGCAGCGGCAGCATGTACAGCCCTTCCATATGACCGAAAGAACTTTCCGCACTCATGGAGGAACTCAGCATAAGCACGTCATAATCGTCCGACAGCATCGTTAACAGATTTATGGCCGCCATATCCGTGAACCGGGCTCCGCAGACAATCAGTCCGCCGCCGTCACCCGGAGAGGTATACCGGAGAGTCATGGCGCCGCTGGATGCAACTCCCCGGACCGGGAGGTCGTGCCGAAGCAGAATCGTTTTGACTTTATTGGCAATATCCGGATCGGAAAAAGCCACAATGATGCTTCTCATTTTCCCCTCCTCCCGATAATTTTGTCTGTCTGCATATATCCATGTAATCATTTCCGTACAGGCACCTTTTTATATGGGAGCCCACGCATTTCTTCACGGCTTTATGCAGAACCCTTCGATGTAAGTTCCGAGGATTTGAGAGCAGGATTAATAACGAAGCAGATACGTGTCGATCTCCCATTTGGTGACCTGTGTTCTGTATTCGTCCCATTCCTTCGTTTTTGCTTCGATATATTTACTGTAAATATGTTCTCCGAGAACGTCCTTTGTGATCGGGCTTTTCTGAAATTCAACAAGCGCTTCTTCCAGACTGCCCGGAAGACTGTCGATTTTCGCGTCTGTCCGCTCCTGCTCTGACATCTCATATACAGATGTGTAGATCTGCTCAGGCGGTGTCAGCTTGTTCTCAATTCCATCCAATCCGGCAGCCAGGCAAAGAGCCAGCGCCAGATACGGATTCGCGGCCGGATCCGGGCTGCGAAGCTCGACTCGTGTCCCGATCCCGCGTGTTGCGGGAATGCGGATCAATGCCGATCGGTTGGCCGCCGACCAGGAAAGATAGCACGGGGCTTCATAACCGGGAACCAGTCTCTTATAGGAATTTACAATCGGATTGGTAACAGCCGTGATGGATTTCATATTCTTAAGAATACCGGCAATAAACTGCATGGCTGTCTCAGATAAGCCAAGCGTATCCTTCTCATCATAGAAGGCGTTCTTCCCGTCTTTCATCAGAGACATGTTGGTATGCATGCCGGAACCGTTGATTCCGAATACCGGTTTCGGCATAAACGATGCATGCATGCCGTAACGCTTGGCGATCGATTTAACCGCAAGCTTGAACGTCATAATATCATCGGCGATCGACAGAGCATTTCCGAATTTGAAATCGATTTCATGCTGTGCCGGAGCCACTTCGTGGTGGGACGCTTCAATTTCGAAGCCCATAGCTTCAAGCGCAAAGGAGATCTCACGACGGATATCCTCTCCCTGACCTACGGGTTCCAGATCAAAATATCCGCCTTCATCGTGTGCGAAGGTGGTCGGCTTGCCGTTGTCGTCATAATGGAACAGGAAAAACTCCAGCTCCGGGCCAACGTTAAATGTGTAACCCATATCCTTGGCTCTGGCGAGTACTCTTTTCAGTGCATATCGCGGATCCCCCGCAAAAGGCTTTCCGTCAGGCGTGTAAATGTCGCAGATCATACGGGCGACTTTACCGGACTGCGGTCTCCACGGGAAAATAACAAAGGAATTATAGTCGGGATACAGATACATATCGGACTCATTGATCCGGGCAAAACCATCAATCGATGATCCATCAAACATACATTGATTATCCAGGGCCTTTTCAAGCTGACTTGGGGATATCGCCACATTCTTCAACATTCCAAAAATATCCGTAAACTGCAGACGGATGAACTGGACTTCTTCTTCTTTTACAATGCGAATAACGTCTTCTCTTGTATATGTAGGCATTTTCTTCCTCCTCTGAGATGCTCAGTCAACAAAGTTCCCGCGAGCGATGCACAATGAAAAAGACGGTTCCCCGCCTTTGTTTCCGGTCATCTGCATTGTACACGAGAATTAGATGTGTTGTCAATAGTTTTTGCAAGTTGGCAGTGCGCTTCTTGCAAAATTCTCTACATCACTTTCGAGTGGAGGCAGTCCATATGTTCCTTGTTTTTGTACTTCGAG
>JADGQQ010000142.1 GCA_017881645.1 Clostridia bacterium | reverse complement strand
TGGGATACCAGTTGTCGCTGATCGGCCGTGAATTGTTCCTTCTGCCGGCAGTATGCCGTATAGTTGCCGCGATATGTCTTTATCTGACCATTTTCAAGTTCCATGATGGTCGACGCCGTACGGTCAATAAAATACCGGTCATGCGAAATGAGAAGGACGGCACCGCTGTATTTCTGCAGGTATTCTTCCAGCCATTCCATTGCCTGGGTGTCGAGATGGTTGGTCGGTTCATCAAGAAGAAGTACGTCGGGCCGCTGTACAATCAGACGGGCCAACGCCACGCGCATCCGTTCGCCTCCGGAAAGAGAGGTTACCGGCCGGGAGAGATCGTCCGCAGTTAAACCGAGGCCGGCCAATACTTCACGCATCCGCTGTTCGAAATCATACCCGCCGCAGGCTTCATAACGCGCCGTTACTTTTTCATATCGTGCAAGCAGCTCAGGAACATCCGAACGATCCGATTCCGCAAGCTTGTGTTCCAGTTCCGCCAGTTCCATTTCCAGAGACTGTATTTCACTGCTGAGAAGGGCATTGCTGTCAGAATCCTGATCTTCCACATTCTGTGCCAGATATCCGACAATCACATGGCTGTGCTGAATCACACATCCTTCGTCCGGAGCGACTTTGCCTTCAATCATACGTACCAGCGTGGTTTTCCCGGTTCCGTTGCTGCCGATCAGAGCCATGCGGTCGCCCGCGTCGATTGTAAAATTGACGCGATCCAGAAGTTTCCGGCTGTGGTAGGTTTTTGATACCTGCTGAACGCTTAAGAGCGGCATTTGATCCTCCAATTTGGGTTTCGGGGATTATTATAGCAGAAATCATTAAGAAAATATTGAGCTCATGTCCTTGTGCGTTTGTATTGACACAAGTATTCTTAAGTTACAATTCGTAACGACCAAGGGAGGTTCGGCAGACAAGTGATGCGTAATGGCCTTCCTTACCGGATGAATTTTACAGAAAGGAATGACCCACATGGATGATTTGTCAAAAATGCCGGCTTTTGTAGATATTCTTGACACGACTTTGCGGGACGGTGCGCAGGCTGAAGGAATTTCCTTCTCCGTGAACGATAAATTTGCCGTTCTCGGGGCGTTATCGGATATTGGGGTCAAATATGTTGAGGCGGGAAATCCCGGCAGCAATCCCAAAGACCGGGAATTTTTTAGCACCTTTATTCAGAGGAAGAATACCTCGACAACGCTCTGTGCTTTCGGCAGTACCAAGCGGAAAGATAAATCATGTGATGAAGACGCGCAGATTCAGTCGCTGCTTTCTGCCGGCACAAAAACGGTCGTGATTTTCGGGAAGGTTTGGGAATTTGAAGTTCAGGAAATTCTCCGGGTGACGCCGGATGAGAATATTACGATGATTGCCGACACGATTTCATATTTTGTGTCACGCGGAATCGAAGTGATCTTTGACGCGGAACACTATTTTGAAGCGGTACAGGATAACGACGGATACGCACGTGCCTGTCTGACGGCCGCACAGGCGGCAGGAGCGTCCTGCGTGTGTCTTTGCGATACCAACGGAGCTACGATGCCGGAGACCGTGGGACGCCGCGTTGCGGAAGCTGTAAGCTGGTTGGATTCTGACATCTGCAAAGTGGGAATCCACTGTCATAATGATTCGGGTGTAGCCGTTTCCAATACGCTTGCCGCCGTTCTGGCCGGCGCCGGTCATGTACAGGGTACATTTAACGGGATCGGGGAGAGATGCGGAAATACAAATCTATCCACGATTATTCCGAATCTGCAGCTTAAATACGGCATCCGGTGTATTCCGGAGGATCGTATGCCGATGCTGACTACCATTGCACGGAAGATTGCTGACATTGAAAACGTAAGTCTTTCGGGGAACGCTCCTTTTGTCGGCGTTTCCGCCTTCGCTCACAAAGCAGGCATGCACGTGGACGCGATCAAAAAGAATACGAAGACTTTTGAACACATCCCACCGGAATCCGTCGGCAATTCCAGACGGCTTCTTGTATCAGAAATTGCCGGGAAAGCCGCGATTCTGGAACTGATTCACAAAATCCGACCGGACTTTGACAAAGCTTCCCCCGAAGTGGAGCAGGTTCTTGGACTCGTGAAGCAAATGGAACATGACGGGTACAGTTTTGAAGGCGCAGAAGCGTCGCAGGAACTTCTTGTGTGCCGCGAACTCGGCCTTTATAAACCGTTCTTCGATCTGGAGCGAATTACCGTGAACTCGGAACATCCTCACCAGGGCGAAATGTCAGCTTCGTCCTTCATTAAGATTCATGTGGACGGTAAGGCTGAAATAACAGCGGAAGAGGGAGACGGTCCCGTTAATGCAATGGATAAGGCGCTCCGGAAAGCCATGGAAGTCTTCTATCCCGAACTCAAGAAAACCCGGCTTTCCGACTTTAAGGTCCGTGTTCTGAACCATCACGCAACGGCGTCCCGGGTCCGCGTGCTGATTGAAACGACCGATGGAATCCGCACATGGCGAACTGTGGGGGTATCAACCGATATTATTGCCGCATCGTATCAGGCTCTCGTAGATTCACTGGAATATCCGCTGATGCTGGCCCGACTCCAAAGTACTTGATACGCAATTCGAATATTTTCACCCTATCACCCAAACGAACACGAATGGTCCACATAAAAAGGAGGCAATACTATGGGAATGACAATGACACAAAAAATACTGGCCAAGCACGCCGGACTCGATTTCGTTGAGCCGGGACAGCTGATTGAGGCCAAGCTGGATCTGGTCCTCGGCAACGATGTGACCACTCCGCCGGCCATTGATGTCTTTGCGACGACATGCGCATGCGGTGTATTCGACAGGAACAAAGTCGCACTTGTTCCGGATCACTTTACACCGAACAAGGACATTAAGTCAGCCGATAACTGCAAGAAAATCAGGGAATTTGCCAAAGCGCAGGGGCTGACGCACTATTATGAAATCGGCGATCCGCAAATGGGTGTTGAGCACGTTATCCTTCCGGAAAACGGTCTTGTAGCTCCCGGCGACGCTATCATCGGTGCAGATTCACACACCTGCACCTATGGAGCCCTCGGAGCTTTTGCCACAGGCGTCGGATCCACGGATCTCGCATGCGCCATGGCTACAGGACAGACCTGGTTCCGGGTGCCGGAAGCCATTTTGTTTGTTCTGAAAGGAACACTGAAGAAGAACATCACGAGCAAGGATCTGATCCTCTATATCATCGGAATGATCGGCGTCGACGGAGCTCTTTACGAGTCCATGGAATTCGCCGGCCCCGGTGTGGAAACGCTCACCATGGCGGATCGTCTGACAATCTGCAACATGGCGATCGAAGCCGGCGGTAAGAATGGAATTTTCCCAGTAGACCAGAAGACAATGGATTATCTCGCGCAGTTTGCACCGGAGCGTCTGGCCAACAAGGACTTTACGGTCATATCCGCTGATGCGGACGCCGTATACGCAAGAACGATCGAGATTGATCTTGCGGAAGTTCCGATGACCGTATCATTCCCGCATCTTCCGGAAAACACGAAGACAGTCGGGACTTTTGACGAAGTTACCATTGACCAGGTTGTTATCGGTTCCTGCACAAACGGCCGTCTGGAAGACCTGCGGACCGCTGCGGCTCTTTTCAAAGGCCAGAAAGTGAAAAAGGGTATTCGCTGCATCATTCTTCCCGGTTCCCAGCGCGTCTGGAAAGAAGCCCTCAAAGAAGGCCTTCTTGAAGTATTTGCAGACGCCAACTGCGTTGTTTCGGCAGCAACCTGCGGACCCTGCCTCGGCGGACATATGGGCATTCTGGCGAAGGGTGAGCGCTGCGTCTCTACGACCAACCGCAACTTTGTCGGACGCATGGGTCATCCGGAATCCGAAGTATACCTCTCAAGTGTTCCGGTGGCCGTTGCTTCGGCGATTTTCGGACGCATCGCAAGTCCGGAAGAAATTGAAAAAAAGTAAGAAAGAAGGAGATACATATATGAACGCAAAAGGAAAAGTATTCAAATACGGAGCTAACGTCGATACGGATGTTATCATTCCGGCCCGTTACCTCAATACGGCTGATCCGAAAGAACTCGCAAAACATTGCATGGAAGACATCGATATGTCGTTCGTCAACCGCGTACAGCCCGGTGATATCATCGTCGGCGGACAGAACTTCGGATGCGGTTCTTCACGTGAACACGCCCCGATCGCCATCAAGGCCAGCGGCATCTCGTGTGTCATCGCACCGTCATTTGCCCGGATATTTTACAGAAACGCGATCAATATGGGACTGCCGATTATGGAATCGACGGAAGCATCTGAGGGTATCGCGGACGGGGATGAAGTGGAGATTGATTTCGCAACCGGTATCATACATGACATTACATCCGGGGAAAATTTCACAGCCAAACCGTTTCCTGCATTCATTCAGAAAATCATCGCAGCGGACGGTCTTGTCGGCTATATTGCTAAAAAATAACCTGTACTTGCTTTGAAACATACAAAAATCATATAATAGATGAACACGTAAAATCGTCCAGCACGATTTGCGCAGGAGGAATATAAAAATGGGATCATTTAACATCGCGGTCATTCCGGGCGACGGCATCGGACCAGAGGTAACCAATGGAACCTGTGAGGTTCTGCAGGTGATTGCGCAGAAATACGGGCACTCATTTCATTTCGAGGAGCTGCTTGCCGGCGGAAGTGCCATTGATGCAACCGGAGAGACGCTTCCTGCGTCCACATTAGCCGCATGCAAGAAAAGTGATGCCGTATTGCTCGGCGCGGTCGGCGGTCCGAAATGGGACAGCCTTCCGGGGAAACAGAGACCTGAACAGGCGCTGCTCGGACTTCGTGCGGGTCTTGGCCTTTATGCCAACCTTCGTCCGGCCGTTCTGCATAAGGAATTATCTCAGGCTTGTCCGTTAAAAGATAAATACGTGGCAGACGGAATCGATATCATGATCGTTCGCGAACTCACCGGCGGTATTTATTTTGGTGAACGCGGCAGAAGAGACGGCGGGAAATCGCCGGACGGACAGGATATGGGACAGGAAGCCTACGATACGGAGAGCTACAGCGTGCTCGAAATAGAGCGTATCGCCCGCGTCGGGTTCGAACTGGCCATGGGACGCAAGAAGAAAGTATTCTGCATCGACAAAGCCAACATTCTGGAGACTTCCAGACTTTGGAGAGAAGTTGTGGGCCGCGTTTCGCTGGAATATCCCGAGGTCGAAGTAGAGTACATGTACGTGGACAATGCTTCCATGCAGCTCGTGCGCCGTCCAAGTGATTTTGACGTGATGATTACGTCCAATATATTTGGTGACATCCTGTCGGATGAAGCCGGAATGATAACCGGTTCCATCGGTATGCTGCCTTCCGCTTCCCTTGGAGCTCCCGGCAAGCCCGGCATGTACGAACCCGTACATGGATCGGCTCCCGATATCGCAGGACTCAACAAGGCGAATCCTCTGGCGACGATTTTATCAGCTGCGATGATGCTCCGCTGGACACTGGGTCTCCGGAAAGAAGCGGACGCAATCGAGAATGCCGTATCCAAAGTATTATCGGAAGGATACCGCACGATTGATATAGCCTATTCGGAAGAATGTACGGTTCTCGGAACTCGTGAGATGACACAGAAGGTTATATTGTCAATTGTCTGACGCCCCGGAATGGGGCCAACGGGAAGATTCTATAAGAGAAACGATATGTTTCGAATTCTCTTTTCATAACGTTGACAGTATGCCGGCACGGCATACGGAAAGATCGCACAGGTGACTGTATGTATAACGAACGTAGCGGACAAATGACCCAAGAACCCAGCCGCGCTGCACACCGCTCTCTTTTCTACTCTCTCGGACTTACTCCGGAGGAATTGAAGAGACCGATGATCGGTGTGGTTAACTCGTTCTCTGAACTGATTCCCGGCCATATGCATCTCCGTGATCTTGCCCAGTGCGTCAAAGACGGCGTGCGTCTTGCGGGCGGAGTACCTTTGGAATTTCCGGCGATCGGAGTCTGTGACGGAACAGCGATGAACCATGTAGGCATGAAATACTCACTTGTGAGCCGCGATGTCATTGCGGATTCCTGCGAACTTGTACTGATGGCGCATCCTCTGGATGCTGTGGTCTTCATCCCGAGCTGCGATAAGGTTGTTCCAGGCATGCTGATGGCAGCCGCAAGACTTAATATCCCTGCGATCTTCGTGTCGGGCGGACCGATGCTTCCCGGAAATTTCCATGGGAAAAGAATCGGCCTGTCGGATATGTTCGAAGCATCCGGAAGTTACGCTGCAGGCAAAATGTCCGCAGAAGATCTTGCGGAAATGGAAATGGCGTGCTGCCCGACCTGCGGAAGCTGTTCCGGCATGTATACAGCCAACACAATGAATTGCATTACCGAGGCAATGGGCATGTCACTGCCGG
>JADGQQ010000141.1 GCA_017881645.1 Clostridia bacterium | reverse complement strand
GCGGAGTTTTTCTTTTTCCCGTCCTGATATCCGGTTGCGGAGGTCCTGCAATAACAAAGGATCTTCCCGCGGATTACGGGGACTACGGATCATCCATCGCACTGTCTCTGGCAACACAGTTTCCATATAGACTTGCCTATTCGCAGGAAGAAAAGGATGCAGGCGCATATATCAAGTCTGAATTCAAAAAGCTAGGGTACGACGTTGAGGAACAGACTTTCTCATCCATTGACGGCACCGGAAGTTCAACGAATTATATTGTCCGTATCAAAGGCGAAGGATTGATGTTTAGGGACGCATCCGGAAAATATGTGGAGAAGAACCGGCAGGTTGTTGTGGGTGCGCATTATGATACGATTTACGGAACGCAGGACTCTGCCGCTGTACCCGGATTTGACGGCATTCAGGATAATGCCAGCGGAATCGGGGCCTTGTTTACTCTGGCCAAAGAACTCCGGACAGCCCATGTCGGATATGATGTTATCTTAGTGGCTTTCGGTTCCGGCGATAAATCATTTATGGGATCAAGAGCATTTGTATCGCAGATGTCAGCAGAAGAAATTGCGTCGACAGATGCGATGTATTGTATTGAAAGTATATATGCCGGTGACAAACTGTATGCAAGTGCAGGCAAGAATTCTCTGGCGCCCGGCAAGAAATATGAAATGCGAAGGAAATTGTATGAAGCATACGATGTTGTCTATGACAATCAACTGGCATCTTTGAACGGCGTTGACCTTCTATATAACGAAAGCGGCATTATCACGGATTTGAACATGGATCAAGTAGATGATGTATATAGGGAAGTGACTCTCACTCCTTCAGATTATGTGCCCTTTGATGAAGCCGGCATTCCGATTGTATTTTTGGAGTCTTTTGATTATAACTATTCGACGCTTGCGGAAATGAAAGAGACAAAAAACCTGAACCTGCAGGATTTCGGAGGTATGGTCCGGCGCACAGCGGATGACGCCAGCACGAAACTGCAGGCAATTCTTCCCCCGGATCAGCTTGTGAAAAGAATCAACAACACAGCATTCATTATCTTGAAGGCCATCGAAAAAGGAGCCCACGATTCGATTTCAAAAGAGCAGTATGCAGCAGGCGGCACAATTGCCCCTGTTATTCACATAACAACAACAATCACGCCGAAAGCTCAACAGACAGAATCGACGACTGCGGTATCATAATCGGAATACCGATTGAACGGTATTGTTCTGTTGACCCATCCTTATTCAGAATCACGAAAATAGAAAAAGAATTTCAGCACATCGCCTGATTCCCATCGAAAATTGACGGACTGAAACTCTCCGGGTCGGAGTGTGGAAATTTTATCCTGTCGCTGATCACAGGACGGTGATATCATTTCATCCGGCTCGTCCGGAATCTGTGAAGAGAAGTACCCGATTAACTCCTGATTCTGTAGCGAAACGCGGGCATTCGTGCATTGCTCCGGAACAAGAACATCCAGACGAAATCGCATCGGAGCATCAAGAAGGAACAAAAAACCGAGGCACAGCCGATCCGGCTTCAGCCGTGTAATGCGTTGTATTACATGGGCATGGGTGCCATCTAAAACGAAGTCATAGATTCTGTCGGTATAATCTGACACGGCAATACCGGTAAAAAGATCACCGGAAATAAGTCCGTCAGCAGAGATGGTTTCCGGAATATCACTATCAGGTTTTTCGTCTGCCACAATCTTGCTCCTATTTCCGCATTTCTTTGTCACTTTACACAAATTATAACCGAAAATGCCAACGTGGTGTCAGACTTTTCAAATAGGTCTTTTCAGCGTTTCGATTGTCTGGAGCAGTCCGTACGAATACGGTATAATGGGCTCAGACAGTTGCTGCAAAGTGTTGATTCATGCAATCGGGACACAGCGAAAGGAGGCATATATGCATTCAATATCTGATTTCGCATCCCGCATGGAAAAGATGCTGAATCATCAGATTCTGCCCTTTTGGCTCGAGCTGATCGATCGCGAACACGGCGGGTTTTATGGGTATGTAGGGAGCGACGGTGCTGTGGATCCGTTGGGAGCCAAAGGCATTATTTTGCACTCTCGTATTTTATGGACATTTTCTGAAGCATATCGCAGATGCAGGAAGCCGGAATACCTTATGGCTGCCGATCATGCATACGATTTTATCGTAAATCAGGCAATGGACAAAGAATACGGCGGACTATACTGGATGTTGGACGGAGAAGGCAAACCGCTGGATATCTTCAAGCACTCCTATAATCAGGCTTTCGGCGTATATGCACTTTCAACCTATTATCTGGCGACCGGAAAGCAAGACGCTCTGGATCAGGCCATGGGTCTTTTTCGGCTCATTGAAGAGAAGTGGCGGGATGATACCGGATATTTCGAACAGTTTACCCACGATTTCAAGCCGATGAGTAATGAGGAACTTTCTGAGAATGGCATCATAGCAGAACGGACAATGAACACGCTTCTTCACATTATGGAGGCGTATACCGTACTCTCTGACGCAACGAAGAACGAAGAAGTTAAGAAGGCGCTTATATTTGCCGTGAAGCAGCTGACGTGCGGTATGTATAACGCAAAAGAAGAGCGTCTTGAAGTGTTCTTTGATCTTTCTCTTACATCGCTCCTTGACCTGCACTCCTACGGTCACGACATTGAAGCATCCTGGCTGGTCGACCGCGCATGTGAAGTTCTCGGGGATGCCGGGTTGTCTGCAATGGCTGCTCCCATAACGAAGGCATTGTATGACCATGTCATGAGAAGCGCATTTACCAAACGCGGCGTATATTTCGAATGCGAAAATGGCCATGACAACACGCAGCGCGACTGGTGGGTACAGTCGGAAGCGATCATCGGGATTGCCAATGACTTTCAAAAAAATGGCGATGAAGAAGCACATTTGAATAAGATGTACGAGCTATTGGATTTCCTGAATGCGGAAGTCGTTCTTCCGTCCGGAGAATGGGTATGGACAACGTATGAAAATGGTGCGCATGACCCAACGCGGGAAATTGCGGGACCATGGAAGTGCCCGTACCATAATGGACGTATGTGTATGGAAATCATGAAACGATTCGGATCAGACCTT
>JADGQQ010000140.1 GCA_017881645.1 Clostridia bacterium | reverse complement strand
CAACGGGAATCCGGACATAAAAAAAGCCGCCCGGAGGGGGTGGGCGACTTTGATTTTTATATGGAACATCATGAAGAAGATGTAATTACATTATGTCACTGCTGCAAGTCCCGTATGCGGGAAAGCCCCCCGATATTTGAATGAAAACCTCTCGAAGTTGAGGCAAATTTGAATGTTTGCGAACCCGGGCGGGCAGTTGGGGCGTGAATTTCGGCATGAAAACAAGCGCAGGAATACCTTCGTTTTACGTAAGAATCCACACAAAATCTTCATGAAACGGTGATAGAATCGGATCATAGACAGTATATCTGTGAAAGGATCGTGAGTAGAATGATGAGATATATGATGAGAGATGGATTTTATGCTGCACACAGCGCCGGCAGTCAGTTCGGTTGGGGCAGAGTCATATGTATGATGATCGGAGGCGCCATTCTTATTGGTGCGGTAGTTCTCCTTATCGCTGTATTTACATGCAAGCATGCATCCCCGCCCTCGGGAACGGATCAAACCGCAGTCTCGAACAACACGAACGCCATGAATATTTTGAATGAGCGTTATGCGCGCGGTGAAGTAAATGACGAAGAGTACGCAATTAAAAAAGCGGAACTGAAGAAGTAGCAGCCGTCACATTATGTAGGATTTACCCCGCAATAACCGTTCGGACCGACTGTCCGGGCGGTTATTGCGTATTCCGCAGGAATTTCTGGACTTGAAGTTTTTTTGTGGTACATTTATCTTGACCTCGAGTTAACTCGAGGTTCTACACTGGATTCGGAAACAGTATACGTGCGTAGGAATAGCGGAGGATTTGACCATGGATTATCGGAAAATGGACAATATCGGAGTGAACACTTCGCTTTTGGGGTTCGGATGCATGCGTTTTCCAACGTTGGAGAACGGAAAAATAAATGAACCGGAAGCGGAAAAGATGCTGGATACAGCGTTTGCCGGCGGCGTGAATTACTATGATACGGCGTATGTGTATCATGATGGAGCAAGCGAGGCTTTTACGGGCCGCGTACTGAACAAATACGACCGAAAAAGCTATATGGTTGCAACGAAGCTTCCCTGCTGGGAAGTGAAAACGCTTGCCGATGCCAGCCGTCTTTTTGAAGAGCAGCTGAAGCGGCTCGACAAAGATTATATTGATTTCTATCTGCTTCATTCTCTGGGCAAGGATTCCTGGAAAAAGATGGTGGATCTCGGTGTCATCGAATTCTGCGAAAAACTTAAAGCGGAAGGTCGCATCCGTCATTTTGGATTCTCTTTTCACGACGACTATCCGGTCTTTGAAGAAATCGTCTCATTCCGCACATGGGATTTCTGCCAGATTCAGCTGAACTATATGGACACCGAAGAGCAGGCCGGCATGAAGGGATATCTTCTTGCTGAGAAACTGGGCATTCCGGTGATCGTCATGGAGCCGGTCAAGGGCAGCTCCTTAGCCAATCTTCCGGATGATATTTCCCGGGTGTTCCGCAACCTGCGTCCGGATGCTACGGCTGCCTCCTGGGCACTGCGCTGGGTGGGAAGCCTGCCGAATGCGAAGGTTATCCTGAGCGGCATGACGACCATGGAGCATGTTACCGACAATTTGAAAACATTTACCTATTTTAAGCCTCTGAACAAAGAAGAGAAAAAAGCGGTGGAAGAGGTTACGAAATCTCTGCAGAGCCGCGTCAACAACGGATGTACAAGCTGCCGCTATTGTATGCCCTGCCCCTTCGGTGTAGATATTCCGGGGAACTTCCATATCTGGAACGGTTATGGCATATATCAGAATGTTGGTGCCGTTAAGTGGGAATGGGGCACGGAGATGGCGGATGCATCAAAAGCCAAGAACTGTACCGAGTGCGGCGTCTGCGAAGATGCGTGCCCGCAGCGGCTCCATATACGCGACGATCTGAAAAAAGTGCAGTCCGGGCTGGACGCGCTTTGCGCGAAGTAATCCGGAGGTCTGATGATGGGAATTTCCATTGGAAAGGCAGCAGAAAGAGCGGGACTGTCTGTTCATACGCTGCGATACTATGAAAAAGAGGGCTTGCTTCCTTTTGTGGACCGCACGCCGTCCGGTACAAGATGCTTTAAAGAAAGTGACTTCGAAGGGCTCGCCATGATTCATTGCCTCAAGAACACGGGCATGACGATACGCGACATTCACGAATTCGTCCGATGGAGCATGGAAGGCGATGCGACTCTTCAGAAGAGACTGGATATGTTTCTGGCGCAGAAGAAAGAGATAGAAGCCAGAATCGAAGAATTTCAACGCTATTTGGACAAGATCGGCTATAAGATCGACTATTACGAAAATGCAGTTCGCATTGCGAAACAGGATCCGGCCTGACATGCTGTTTTCTGCAGTGAACTGGAAAACCCCACCACAACAATAGCGTATGACATTTCCGGTGAACGCATATTCCCCGCAAAAAACAGGTGCCTGACGGCGCTCACGCATGTCACGCAACGGAAAGAACTCGCAGATGTTTTGGGTGAAAAGCCATAAAGACCATAAAATTTAATGTGCTGTCTCTTGACAAAGATCACAAATATGGTATAATCAAAATAAGCTCCAGGGAATACGAAAAGAAAAGAAATCCCTCCTAAGAGTGCCGCCCCATCGAAAGGTGAGGAATGCGAAAAGCGATTGACGAGCCATGTAATGGAAACAAGTCGCAGGTTGAGTGAATGAGTCAGGATCAGAAGGAATGAAAGGCTGAACGAAAGTTAAGACCGAGTAAGACCGGACAGTGACAAGGTTCAAGAGCAAGATTGCATAGATTCGCGACTAAAGGGTAGCTGAAGAGAGATGGAAATTCGATAAGGTTCGCTGGAGCCGTTTTTATGCCCTTTTTTAGGAGCCTTTACAGGCTTCTTTTTTTGCCCTGCGGCCATGGAATTTCAGGAATTTATTTTTTCAATTTCTGCGATATACGGTAGATTGCGGCCTTTCTCGCAAATATCCATACCGTATCCGATCAGCCAGGTATTTGTGATCTCATATCCGAAATATGAGATCGGGACATTGATCAGCTGCTGGTCGGGACTGACGAGCAGGGAACATACGGAAATGCTCGCAGGCTTCCGGGCGTCCAGATTCTGCACAAGATAGGCGGTGGTCAGTCCGGTGCGAATGATATCTTCGATTACAAGGACGTGCTTGCCGGTGATGTCCAGATCGAGATCTTTGGTAATCCGGACGATTCCTGTCTGATGGGTCGTATTGGGAATGGAGCCGATTGCGATAAAATCAACACCGATCGGTATATCGATCGCGCGCGTCAGATCAGCGAAAAAATACAGGGATCCTTTGAGGACACCGACAAGAACAAGTTCTTTTCCGGCGTAGTCACGACTGATGCGCCGGCCGATCTCCGCAACTTTTGCCTGGAGGGCCTCCGTCGAATAGAGAATTCTGCGCTGCTTATATTCCGCCATTTCCAGATCCTCCTTATGAATCGCTGCTTCCCATGCTGAATCGATCAATCAGAGAGTAGAAATCCTTCTTGTATATGATTTTGACGTTGGTGCCGGGATACAATTCGCGCATTTTCTTCATCTTCCTATTCTTCTGCGTGACGTATTTCTGGTTCATCGTCGTGAGCTCCAGATATGTGTCGAACTTGGTAAGATAGAAGTCCGGACTGAAGGCCATCGTTACATTGCCCTCGGCGTCCCATTCGACCGGAAATGTCTTGGGCTCATACTTCCAGTCGATCTGATACATATCGAGTATTTTGGCGAAATCCGCCTCGGAAGGGTTCTTGAAAAGAGATACCTCTGCCTGATGATCGATGGAATCACCATTTTCGCATTCCGCTTCGATCTGCAGTCGGAGAGTGTGTTCCCGCTGCAGGGAAAGAATCGTCGCCACGCATTCATCTACGGATAGAAGTGCCGTATTCAGCGTCAGATCGTAATTCTCTGAATCCGTCAGATCGATGCCGAATACCGCCGACACAAATCGCTTGTGCTTACGGTCCGCAGTCTCGAGAATCTGAATCGCCTCATTCTCCGAGACGTGGAACTGCTTACGTATCCGGGCCTGCCGGATATTCTCCGGAGCGGTAATGCGGATATGCAGCGAGTCGCGGAAATCGGCAAAAATGATCTGGGATCCGAAACCGACCAGAACTGCCGACTGACGGCCCGCCAGGTCCAGAAGAGATTTTTTCAGCACATCCAGATACGTCCCGCCGGTTTTCGTCTGCGACAGGAAAAATTTGGCGCTTTCATTTAATAAGTGTTTTTCGCGGGAGTCGGAAATATCGGCAAAAAACCGGGGGACAAGTTGATT
>JADGQQ010000139.1 GCA_017881645.1 Clostridia bacterium | reverse complement strand
TTCTGTGACAGCCACAACAAAACAAGATACTACATCGGCCACGACGAAGGAAACCACAGCAGCTGCAGCAACAGCTACACCTTCCCCTACACCTACACCTGAGCCAACGGCCACGCCGACGCCGACGCCAACAACAACCCCCAGTCCAACGCCGGTTACAACATCCGCAAAAATCCCATCGGCTTTTTCAACGAAAATTACCGATGGAAAATCGACTGCGGATATTGCCAGTTTCAACATTCAATTTACGAACTCCGGCGGTAATGATGTGTCATTGTTTGACGGTGTCGAATATATAACCGTTACTTATCAAACAGCCATCACAATTACCGAGGTCACAAGTGATGACTTCATTTTCACAGCAAAACCGAATAAAGTTAATACCTTCATCGGTGTTCCTGTCAGTACGGACACAATTGCATACAAAGATACGAAGACCGTTGGAATATCAGCCAAAACCGACGGTGCGGATATCGGTGACTTTTCCATTAAATACTACATCAAATGTTATAGCTGATCTGAATTCCGCGACAAGGAAAGAGGCTGGAATCCATAAGATTCCAGCCTCTTTCTTTATGCCAGCCAAATGCCGGCCTTCTATTTTTCAATCTGCATTCCGGAGAGATATGCATTAATAAAACCATCCAGATTTCCATCCATTACGCTGTCAACATCCACTACTTCATAGCCTGTTCTGTGGTCTTTAACCATCGTATAGGGGCAGAATACATACGAGCGTATTTGACTTCCCCATGCAATTTCCATTTGATTGCCTTTTAAGTCTTCAATTTTCTCCATATGAGCCGCCTGTGCGAGAGCAAACAATTTTGCTTTCAGCA
The DNA here is from genome assembly GCA_017881645.1 of Clostridia bacterium. Classification (GTDB taxonomy): domain Bacteria; phylum Bacillota; class Clostridia; order Saccharofermentanales; family Saccharofermentanaceae; genus Firm-13. Next base: position 5,861 of record JADGQQ010000139.1, on the reverse strand, counting down.
TGTTCATACATGTCTCTTTGTTTTGAACCTGTGATCTTTCTGATTGGCAGGACACCACGCAGCCCGTCGGAATATGCGTTATTCGAACCGCGGAATCGGTCTTATTGATATGCTGTCCGCCTTTACCTGAAGCACGATATGTGTCGATGCGAAGATCCACCGGATTAATCGTAATATGAATGGAAGCGTCGAGTTCGGGAATGACTTCACAGGACGCAAAAGAGGTATGTCTTCGTCCGGAAGAATCAAACGGCGAAATCCGGACAAGTCGGTGAACACCTATTTCAGATCGAAGAAATCCATAGGCATTTTCACCGGAAACAAGAATTGAAGCACTCTTGATACCTGCTTCATCACCGTCAAGATAGTCAAGTTCCTTCACTTCGAACTCATGCGCTTCCGCCCAGCGGTTGTACATGCGGTATATCATCTCTACCCAGTCCTGCGCCTCCGTACCGCCCGCTCCGGCGTGCAGGGTAAGAATGGCGTTGTTTTTATCATACGGCCCCGTTAAGAGGGTCTCAAGGCGCATGTTTTCAAAATCATGCCGAAAGCGGATGACTCCGGTCTGCACTTCGGAAAGAACTTCAGCGTCATCGGCCTCATCACCAAGTTCGCAGAGGATCAGAAGGTCCTCCCTTTCTTTCTCCAGATTATGAAAACGATCCACCCGCTTCTGCAGCTGACGCATACGTGTCTGAACCTGCTGCGCCTTTTCAACGTTCTCCCAGAAGTCCGGTTCCTGTGCTCTGGCTTCGAGTTCGGAGACTTCGTCCTGCAAAGGCCCGATATGCAGAGAATCCTTTAAAAGAGACAGCGGCTCAGTCATGGCTTCCAATTCAAGTCTGTATACGTCAAATTCAATCATCTATTGTCTTTCCCTTCATTCTTGAGATCCTGTACAAATGTGGACAGCCGCACCATGGCCTCCTGTATATTCTCGAGGGATGCGGCATAACTGATTCTTACATATCCCTCACCGCAGCTGCCGAATGCTTTGCCCGGAACAATGGCGACCTTCTTTTCGCGAAGAAAACGTTCGCAGAATGTATCGGAATCAATGCCCAGACCCCGAATGCACGGAAAAGCATAGAAGGCTCCGAAAGGTTCAAAGCATGTGAGTCCCGCTTGCCTGCAGCCTTCTATGATGACTCTTCTTCTGCGGTTGTATTCCTCACGCATTTCCTGAATCACCTTGTCCCCGTTGCGCGCAGCCTCAATTGCTGCATACTGCGCAGTCGACGGAGAGCTCATAATACAGTACTGGTGAATTTTGTTCATCGCACCAATGATCCAGTCCGGTCCGCATGCGTAGCCAATACGCCAGCCGGTCATAGCATATGCTTTTGAAAATCCGTTGACAACAATAGTGCGGTCGAACAATGCGGGAAATGAAGCGATCGAGCAGTGTTCTTCTTCGGTGTATGTAAGTTCCGCATACAATTCATCGGACAAAATCATCACATCGGGATGACGTTCGAGAACCTCAGCAACCGCCGATAATTCGTCTCTTGACATGGTGGCACCGGTCGGGTTATTCGGATATCCGATCATTACAAGCTTTGTCTTATCTGATATCGCTGCTTCAAGATCTTCCGCACGAAGCTTGAAACTATTGTCTGCAGTAGTTTCAATCGTAACGGGAATACCGCGTGCAAGAACAACCGTTGCCTTATACGCGACAAAACATGGCTCAACAATAACGACTTCGTCACCGGGATTCAGGAGCGCCCGCACAACAAGATCAATTGCTTCACTTCCGCCCACGGTAATAAGGATTTCTCCGGCCGGTTTATATGACAGTGAATATCTGCGAATCATATATTCCGAGATAGCTTCACGGAGTTCCATATATCCTTGATTCGGCGAATAATGTGTATATCCCTGTTCGAGTGAATAGATCCCCGCCTCACGGATTCCCCAGGGCGTTACAAAATCCGGTTCGCCGATGGAAAGAGAAATTACTTCACCCTTCATTTCATTGGCCAAATCAAAGAAACGCCGGATTGCGGACGGGGGAATTGCCTTCACCTGTTCGGACAAAATATCATTTTGCTTTTTTACCATTTGCATACCCTCTCACTTCACTCATTTTATCAAGAAAATGGTGCGTATTCAGAGGATAATGGCCTCTCTTCTATCAATCGGCTTGTCATCAAAAATTACGCCGTTGCCCTTGTATTTTTTAAGAATAAAATGTGTGGCTGTCGAGACGACACCTTCAATAGGAGCCACTTTGTTTGAGATAAAAGATGCGACTTCACGAAGTGTAGAATCCTCAATTATCAGCATCAAATCGAACCCGCCTGACATAAGATAACAGGACGACACCTGAGGGAATCGATACAGATGCTGTGCAATCTTGTCAAATCCCTGATCTCTCTGCGGCATAAGACGAATTTCGATCATCGCTGTCACGGATTCTCTTTTTGTTTTTTCCCAGTTAACAACGGTGGTATATCCGAGAATAATGTCCTCTTTATGGAGAAGATCCAGCTCTGCCGCTATTTCTTCCTCCGTTGTTCCAAGCATGACAGCCAGTTCAGGCTGAGTCAGTCTTGCATTGTGTTCGATGAGGCGAAGAAGTTCATAACGATCAAGCATAATCTACCTCCATTAAAAATTTATTACAGATTAAACTGTTTCCGGTTATTGTATCACAGATGAATTGATCCGTTCAACTTAGAGCTCTCTGCTGGACCGCATTTCATTGATCCATTTTTTGCTGACAAACCGTCGAAATCCAAATACAGCCTTAATAATTTCGTCAGTAGCCGTAAGCAGATATACAAAAGGAAGACTCCACATCCAATACCAGCCGGCCATCATGGTTAAGGGGACCGCAATCAGCCACAGCGGTATGATTTCCAAAAAGAATGCGAATTTTGTATCCCCGCCCGCACGAAGTGCGCCTAAGAAATTCTCGCAGTTAAATGACTTGAACGGAATAATGAAGGCAAGCATTCGAATGAATAAAATGCTGGCTTCTCTGGCCTGGCCGGACACATTGAATAATCCGGCAATATCCCTGCTGGCAGCAAAAAGAACAACTCCGATGCCGGCTCCCAGAAAAGTGCCCAGCAAGTTATTGCGCGCAGCATATGTATATGCCAGTTTTGGATTTCCTTCGCCGATTTTATGGCCGACAAGAGCGGCTGATGCGGATGCGATGCCAAATACGAATGCATTTGCGATTCGATCGATGACCTGCATGATATTGTAGCCAGCAATATACGATGTGCCCATTTTCCCGAAAACGACGATATACATCGAAATACCCATGGCCCATAGGCCTTCGTTCAACATAACGGGAATCGTTACGCGTGCAATTTCTTTGAAAAATGCGAATCGAATCATCAGGAAATCTGAAAACCGAAATGCGACAGGGTATTTCTTCCTGTAAACAAAGAATAGTATCAGAACCATCTCCAAGGTTCGGGCAATCACGGTAGCCAGTGCAGACCCTCTGACGCCAAGACGAGGAAATCCTGCCAGCCCGTAAATGAGCAGCGCGTTCAAAACAGTATTTGCTACGATCGAAACCGCCGATACCTGCAATGGAAGTTTTGCAATTTTCACACTTCGGAGACCGCAGTAGAAAACGTTTGAAATGGCTGTAAGCGGATAACTCAACGATACAATGCGGAGGAAATCAGCGCCTAGAGTAATTACGGTATTATCTTTTGTAAAAAAGCCCATAATTTGCCGCGGAATCAGAAGCGATGCAATCATGAATAGAACGGCAACGAAAAATGCGGATGCAACTCCAATAGCCATGGTCATCCGGACGCCTTCATCGTCACGCTTTCCCCAGTACTGAGCGATGAATATCGCAATACCGGATGCAATGCCGAACATGAAAAGAATCATTAAGAAAAAGACAGTATTGGCGATTCCCACCGCGGCAATGGAACTGTCACCGAGTCTGCCCACCATAACCGAATCAATCAAATTCAACCCGGAACTGAATAGATTCTGCAGTGCAACCGGAATGCCAATTGCAAAAAGAACGGACCAATAGGCGCGGTCATGCAGCATTGCATGTAGATCCGTTTTTAATCGCATGGTCTTATCTGTAAAAAAATTCATTCCAGCTCCTCTATCCGTCATCCATTTCAAATTTGGATGCTCAGGAGCTCATCCGAATTATCTACATGGGACCGAGTAATCCAACCTGTTTAAGTGCCGTTACATCTTCTGCGGGCAATGACCTTGAACCAAGAATCCGGCTTGGATAATATGCTCCATGATAATCGCTCCCCCCCGTTTTTAAAAGGCCATATTTCTCAGCCTCTGCTGCTGCAAGGGAACTCAGCATCTCCGAATGCGACGGATGCAGATATTCAATGCCCGAAAGACCGGCTTCCATCAGCGATGGAATAAGTTCCAGATTGTTCTGCTCGCCCGGATGTGCCAAAACAGCAATCCCCTTATCTGCCCGTATAGCCGCTACTACTTCCTGCGCATCCAAATATTGAATCGGAAAGAAACAGTCTCCGCCTTTTTTGAAATGCAGTCTGTAGAAATCACCCATGGCTTCGGGAATGAATGACCTATTTTGCATGGTTTTCAGAATATTGTGCTTAAATATTTGATCCGTCCTGCTGTTCGCCCGGACTTCGTCTGCAGTAATAGAATACCCGAGACTTTGAAGAACTGCAATTTGACAATAGCTGGCCTGAGTTCTTCTCTCCTGAATGATTCTGCATAGCGGATCCAGATGAGCGGGAACAAAAGGCTCACACCACGGCCAATAGCCGAGAATGTGAGCCTTTTTACCTGTTTTGTAATCTCGCGTCGAAATTTCAACGCCCCTGATCAGGGAAATGCCAAGTGACTTTGCTTTGCTCTGGAATGCCATTCCTGACTCTGAAAACCAAAATGTTGTATCATGGTCGGTAAGAGCCAGATATCGGATCCCGATGGAATGTGCCAACTCAATGACTTCATCCGGCGAACGGCTGCCGTCAGAATAATCCGTATGGACATGAAGATCAGTTAAAACAGATGTATACGGTTTCACATACAGTCCTTCATGAGTCATCTGCAAAAAGCAGTTCGGTTCGCGAATTTTCCAGAGTATGAAAAGTGTTTGACGATCAGATACGGGCTACGCCGCTTTTTCGGGCAGCAGCACTTACAGCAGCTGCAACAGCTTTGCCTACACGCGGGTCAAATGCATCCGGAATAACAAATTCAGGATTCAGCTCTTCAGGGCTTACAAGATTTGCAATTGCATATGCTGCAGCAAGCTTCATCTCGTCATTGATGTCACTTGCGCGAACATCCAGTGTCCCGCGGAAAATACCGGGGAATGCAAGGACGTTATTGACCTGGTTGGGGTAATCGGAACGACCCGTAGCCATAACCTTAACGCCGGCTCTATGGGCAATTTCAGGCAGAATCTCAGGAACCGGGTTTGCGCAGGCAAACACAATCGGGTCCTTAGCCATGGATTTAACCATTTCTTCGGTAAGTACTCCGGGAGCAGAAACTCCTATGAATACGTCAGCTCCGACGATAACATCCTTGAGTCCGCCCTTTTTCAGCTTACTGTTTGTCATTGAAGCGATTTCTGTCTTTGCCTCATTAAGGTTCTCGCGTCCGGCCCAGATTGCGCCGGTTCTGTCGCAGAGGACAACATCGGACAGTCCACAGGAAATCAGAAGCTTGGTAATTGCTGTCGCAGCAGCGCCTGCACCATTGACAACAACAGAAACTTCAGAAAGCTTCTTGTCGACAATACGGAGTGCATTAATCATGCCGGCCAAGGTAACCACAGCGGTGCCATGCTGATCATCATGAAAAATCGGAATATCACAGATTGCCTTAAGGCGTTTCTCAATTTCAAAACAGCGGGG
>JADGQQ010000021.1 GCA_017881645.1 Clostridia bacterium | reverse complement strand
TGACAGCAATCATGTGTTGTCACGACGTTTTACATGCCTGGCAGAAGAACGTGGAAATTCGATCCTTTTTTCTCCCAGCTCTCAACCCACAGTTTTCCGCTATGCTTATCAACGATACTTTTAACGATGGCCAGACCGAGACCGGATCCGTTTTTGTGTCCGGTTGCATTGGATGCCCGATAGAAACGATCGAAGACATAGCCGATTTCAGATGCCGGGATACCGCAGCCGTTATCTCTTACAATGATGTGTATGTTTTCACCGCCGAGAATAGCGGCCTCCCGAAAGGCCTTGATGATGATAATCCCTTTATCATCTGTATAGCGCATCGCATTTACAATCAGATTCTCAATGACACGAATCAGATTATTGGGATCGCCCATGACCATCAGCGGGTCATTATCCGGGATGTCCATCGTGATGGACTTCTTGGTATTCTCGCATTCCGTCTTGTACAGCTCATATAAACTGTCGATCATCAAAGACAGGCTTACCGGCTGTTTTGTCAGTTCGACGCCGTCGGACTCCAGTCTCGTCAGCTGCATCAGATCTTCAATCATCTGTTCCATCTGTATACTCCGGGTATGCATATTCTTCAGATAAGAATCATGCGTCTCCTGAGGGATGCTGAGGCTTGTTTTCTGAAGAAGCTCGATATAACCGCGGATGGCCGTGATCGGTGTGCGTAAGTCATGGGAAACATTGGACATCATCTTTTTTCTGGCTTCTTCATTTTTGACAAGCTTCTGATTGGAGACCAGAAGTTCTGCGTTGACCTTGGCAATATTTCGTGTCTTGTCCTGAACAGCCTGTTCAAGCTCGATGGTAAATCGAGAAATCTGATTGAAGGCTCCGACATACCGGATCGTAAAGTAAATAGCCGTTCCCAGAATCATCAGAACAATACCGATGGAATGAAGCGGAATGAAATATATCTGCTGGGACCGAATCTGCATCGTAGGGAAGACCACCAGGGCGGCAACGGCGGATACAGCGTGAAAAGTACCGTATTCCGGATATCGAAGAGATGTGACGCCGATTCGTATGAGGTTATATAAATTTACGCCAACGACGAAAAGGGTATAGGCCCATATGAACCGGAGATTATACAGGTACGCCGGATTCAGCCAGAGGAAGAGAAGAAGAAGAGCAGTGATAAAAAATATCAGATACGTATCCCAATGGTTGAGCCACTCAAAGATGAGATGCTTATCCTTGCCGATAAGCGATGCGAAATACATGGTGGCAAGCATGGTTATCAGCAGAAATAAAGTGGTTTGCAGCAATTTGTTCCAATCACCCCGCAGCGGATTGAAAGTCTTATCAAAGTATTCGTAAGCAAGGGACATGGCAATAATCAGGACATAATAATAGTATTGTTTCTTGTTTTCAAAGGTAAACGACACATAGAAACCGGTGATTACTACTAATAGCAGCATGGTGAAGACACTCGTCATCCACATTTTTGCGGTGACGTTAAGATTATCAATTTGTGCAACGGTCCCGATTGCAGGAGAAATTGTAATGCCTCCGTACGGTGAGGAGAAATTCGAACAGGCGATGACAATTTCCAGTACGCCTGATGAAGAGGGGACTGCCTGAAGGGACGCGGAAACCGATTCGGATGAATAGCCTTCTTTTGAGGAGGCAGGTGTACCAATGGTTTTCCAGAGCTTCCCGTTAATCCAGATTTTGGCGGCCTGATTGATTTCAGGGAAATCGATACCGGTAATTTTCATGGATTCCGGCATTTTGACAACGATCCGGTATGTTCCGTATCCATATGCCTGCATTTTGGGAGGAGTGGACGAGGATGTATTGGATTCTGCACTGTTACCCATTTGGATCCAACCGTCGGTTGTAATCCTGACATCGCTGAAATGCTGCAGTGTAGATGCGTCATATGTTGGAAGGTCCGCACTGCTGTTCGGGTTATTCACAAGAAAATCATCCGGGGTCAGAAGCTGATTCGGATAGAACTGCCATCCCGATTCCAGGAAATTCATCCCTTTGGATGAAAAATCCCAGTGAGTCAGATCCAGAGCCTGCGTATCGTCAAGATGCAGCGCCTTGCCATGCCGCTGATTTACGGTGTAAATCGCGCCATAAACGGCCAAAAGAAGTAGAAAGAACAAAACCGTCCGAAAGAACGTACGATAAACGTGCTTTCTCTTCTCCGGGAAAGGATTGATCTCTGTCATTGGGTATCCCCGCTGTCTTTTCGGATGTCCGGATTATTCGGCACGCAGCGTGTTACGAATCGGCGGATAGGAGAATGAATATCCGCTTCCCCATTCTGTTTTGATAAACTGAATATCCGGAGCTGCCTTTTCCATTTTTTTGCGGAGATAGCTGATATTTACCATAACAAGATGATTGTCGCACATTCCGTCGTCGCCCCAGACAAGAGAATAAATTCTTGTGAAAGGAACAATGACATTGGGGGTCTCGGCCAACAGCCGCAGAATATCAAATTCACGGTTTGTGAGATGCACGACACGGCCGCTCAGCATCACTTCGCGGGTCTTCAAATTAATCGACAGAGGAGCGAACTCCATGAGAAGTCCGTCGGATGTCATGTTGCGGCGAATATGGGCTGCAACACGTGCGGAAAGTTCCTGCAGACTATAGGGCTTGGTCATATAGTCATCACCGCCGACTTTGAAGCCGGTAATTTTATCTTCCAGCTGATCTCTTGCAGAAAGGAAAATAATGGGGGACTTGCTGTATACACGTAACTTGGACGGTAATTCGTACGCACTGCCATCCGGAAGCATAATGTCCAAAACGATGCAGTCGTAAGAGTTTGTTGACACTTTTTCCAGTGTTTGCATGACTGACATGGCCACACTGATTTCGTAGCCTTCGTTTGTCAAAAAAGCGCGATTGACCTCGAGAATATCCGGATCATCATCAACCAATAAAATACGCTGTTTTGTCATATCTCTACCACCTTCTACCCGTCGGGTGTCCCTTCTTGAAAAAGCATTTGCTCTTTCTAAGAGGGACATATTGTTTTTATTTTTAATTATATACCAATTTAGCTTTTATGAGAAGCTAAAAAAATCTGAAGCATGTAAGACTTGAAAAAAACCGTCAAAAGTGATAATCTATAAAAGAAACAAACGTTCTCTTTCGGAGGTCGGACAAATCGTGGAACGCAAAATTCTGCACGTCGATCAAAATTGTTTTTTTGCATCGGTGGAGATGAAGAATCACCCGGAGCTGCGGGGCGTACCCATGGCTGTCGGCGGGGACCAGGACCAGCGGCACGGAATTATTCTTGCGAAGAATCCGCTGGCGGGAGCCTGCGGAATCAAGACGGCCGAGACAATCTGGCAGGCGAAGCAGAAATGTCCGGATCTCGTTGTCGTTCCCGGACATTATGATCAGTATACTTATTACTCGCGGAAAGCCTTTGAGATGTTCTGCCAGTACACCGACCGCGTCGAGTCCTTCGGACTGGATGAATGCTGGCTGGATGTTACGGATATCTGCGGGAGCGCCAGCCTTCCGGTGCTGGCTGATGAGATCCGGTCGCGCATAAAGAAGGAACTTGGCCTTACCTGCTCGGTCGGAGCCAGCTTCAACAAGTCATTCGCCAAGCTCGGGTCCGATTATAAGAAACCGGATGCGACTACCCTGATTTTACAGGACAATTTCAAGAATATCGTCTGGCCGCTGCCGGTGGGAGATCTGCTTTATGCCGGCCGTTCGACGCAGAAGCGGCTGTCCCGTATCAACATTCATACGATCGGACAGTTGGCTGCCCTTCCGCATGAGTATATCCGGAGCTATCTCGGCAAGAACGGGGAAGGACTGTGGATATGTGCGAACGGACTTGATGCATCGCCGGTCGGGCTGTGTTCGGATCAGCGCGAGATCAAGTCCGTCGGCAACAGCACCACGACGGCAAGGGATATGACCTGTAACGAGGACGTATGGAAGACAATTGTTGCACTTTCCGATCAGGTGGCGACGCGCCTGCGCAAATACAAACTTGTATGCAATACCGTACAGATTCACGTCAGAGACACTGAATTGCATACCTATGAGCGCCAGCAGCACCTTTTGGCGCCGACCGACGCGGCGGGCGAAATATCCAGAGTGGCCATGGATCTCTTCCAGAGGAGTTATGACTGGACAAAATCCGTCCGCAGCTTCGGAGTCCGTGCCGCACAGGTCAATCCCGCCGAGGCCAGACGGCAGATCTCGCTGTTTGACAGCAGTTATCAGACGGATGAGAAGAAGGCTGTCGATACGGTAGTCGACGCTCTGCGCATCCGTTTCGGCAAGGACATCGTCCGGAAGGGCATACAGCTGGCAGGAGGAGATGAACTTCTGCCGCAGGGTCAGATGGGTTGGAACGCGGGAGGATTTGCTTCGCTCAAAACGGGGGGAAGAGAAGAATAAAAAGAGAAAAAGCAACAAAGAACAGTTGACAAGTTTCGATTGTTCGATTACAGTAGAACTATGATAGATGAAGTGAAAATTTTCAAAGCGCTTTCGAGCGAACAAAGACTTACGATATTCAGGAAGCTTTATGAGTGGCATATGGCCATGTCCGAAGACGCCGAACATTTTGTCGGAGTTGATGCGGGCGTTGACAAGTGTTTTACCAAAGCTTGCTGCTGCATGGGCTTGTCAAGATCTACAATTTCTCATCATTTCAAAGAACTTGAAAATGCAGGACTGATCACATGTACGAAGAACTGTCAGAGCCACTTGTGCAAAGTCAATATGGAAGCCGTTGAAGCGGTCCGTAATTTTCTGACATAACCGGTTTCGAAATCGATATTTTTTTACACTGATCGTTCGATTGTTATAAAACAATAGCACACTTGCAGGAGGGGAAAATGAACTGGAAAATGTCTGATGTACTCCCGCTGTTCACAAGCAAAGAGAAAAGTGGTCTTTTAACAAAAGGGCTCTTCGGGATAGAGAGAGAAGCACAAAGGATTCTGGCGTCAGGTGATCTGGCGCTGACCCCGCACCCGGCGGTTTTCGGAAATAAGGCGGTACATCCGCGGATCACAACCGATTTTTCCGAGAGCCAGATTGAAATGATAACCTCGCCGCAAAAATCTGCGGAAGAAGCATATGCGGAACTGTATGATACCCACAGAGAAGTGGAAAACGGCATCGGTCAGGAACTCCTGTGGCCGATCAGTATGCCGCCCCGACTGCCCGATGAAGAACAGATCCCGATTGCCTATTTCTGCGAAGATGAATCCGGAAAGCGTGCGAACATTTACAGGAATGGTCTTGCGCTGCGTTACGGTAAGAAGATGCAGATGATTTCCGGAATCCATTACAATTATTCGTTCGAACCGGAGCTTGTGGATGTTCTGTATGAAGCCTTCGGTGAGGGAAGAAGCCGGCGCGATTTTACGGATGATCTGTATTTTTCGGTTGCACGGAACTTTCTCCGGTACCGCTGGCTATTGATTTATCTTTTCGGTGCGTCGCCTTTTTGCGACCCGACCTATTATTCCGTGGTAAAAAACGAAATCAAAATGGTGCAGAAGTGCTGTCCGATGCGGTTCGACCTGTTTTTTGCAAACGTCAGCCAATATGCCACATCTCTTCGTGTCAGCCGCTTCGGCTATGCGAACTCCTCCAAGAAGAACCAGAAAATATATTATAACGGCATGGAAGAATACTCAGGCAAACTCCGTCGACTGATGTCCACACGCAGTCCGAGATACGCCAAAATCGGCATATACAGGAATGGAGCACAGCTGCAGCTCAATGAAAATGTTCTGCAGAAGGAAAGCGAATACTACTCGTCCATTCGTCTGAAACAAATCGTCGGAAAAGGTGAGAGTCAGCTGAATGCGCTCGAAGAACGCGGAGTCAAATATCTTGAAGTCCGGATTCTGGACATTAATCCATTTGAAAAAACGGGAATCAGTCTCGAACAAATGCATTTTCTTCAGATATTTCTTCTCTATTGCCTTTTCTCCAAGAGTCCGCCGGTCACAGAGAAGGAACATCGCCGGATGAATTTGAACCATCATTCCGTAGCACTGATGGGCCGAAGCGATGAAGTGGTGCTCTGCAGATACGAAGACGAAGAAATCTCACTCCCGGATTGGGGTTCGGAAATATTTGATGAACTGCATACGATAGCAAATTGGATGGACAGCGGCTCCGGAACACACATATTTTGTGAAACGGTCAAAACGGAACAAAAGAAACTGACGGACAAATCACTTCTTCCGTCGGAACAGATGCACAGGCAAATGAAAGACGGGAATCTGGATTTCCTGGGATACGGCAAACAACTTGCAAATCAGTACAAAAACAACCGGACGGAGGACGCCAATGATGAAGAACAATCCTTACAGCAAGCTTGAGCTATCCACGCAAATGCTGATCCGTGAGGCATCCGCCCGGGGTGTGGATGTGGAGGTCCTTGATTGGGACGATAATTTTATCCGCCTTCATAAAAACGGGAAAACGGAATATGTGAAACAGGCGACAAAAACATCGATGGATACCTATATTGCACCTTTGATCATGGAAAACAAAGAAGTGACGAAGATTATCTTGCATGAGAATGGAATTCAGGTGCCGGAAGGAATTACGGTTAAATCGGAAGAAGAGGCCGTACAGCACATCGCACCGTTCCTAGGGAAAGCGATTGTCGTGAAGCCAAAATCTACAAATTTCGGCAAAGGAGTCGTGATCCTTCAGAAATGTGAGAACGACACCTATGTGCAGGCGGTTCGCCAGGCGCTGACATTTGACTCTGCCGCCCTGATCGAAACATTCATTCCGGGCAAAGAGTACCGGTTTCTGGTGATCGGAGACGAGATCGCTGCGATTCTTCACAGAGTCCCGGCCAATGTCACCGGTGACGGAGAACATACGATTGAAGAACTTGTAATAGAGAAGAACAAAGATCCGCTGCGGGGAAAAGGGTATGTTACGCCTCTCGAAAAACTGCAGCTCGGTACGGTCGAGATCGAATTTCTGGCACAGCAGCACAAAGAGATCCGCACCGTCCCTGCATCCGGTGAGACGGTATATCTTCGGGAGAACTCGAACATCAGTACGGGCGGAGACAGCATCGATTATACCGATGACATCCCGGATTCCTACAAAAGAATCGCCATGCAGGCCGCCAAAGCAGTTGGAGCGAAGATCTGCGGTGCAGACATCATCATCCGTGATTTTCACGAAGAGCCGGACGGGAACAATCACAGCATTATCGAACTGAATTTCAATCCGGCTCTGCATATACATGATTTTCCATTTCAGGGACAAAACCGTCATGTCGAAAAGAAAGTATTAGACCTGATCGGATTCTATGCACAGGAGGACGACCGTGATACACATTGAAAATCTATCGAAAACATATAGGAAGGGCAATATCGAAGCCCTTACAAATATAAATCTGGATATCCGGGAAGGTGAATTCACGGCTCTTCTCGGCCAGAACGGCGCCGGAAAAAGCACTCTGATCAATATTTTGGCCGGTAACGTGAAGAAGAACACCGGACGAGTCGTCATCGGCGGCTTTGATCTGGACCGGCACGAACTCGATACGAAAAAAGTGATCGGGATTGTCCCTCAGGAAATCGCCATTGATTATCTTTTTACTGTGGACGAAGTACTTCGCAGGCAGTCCGGATACTTCGGATTTCTGCATAACGGCCCGTATATCGACGAACTTCTGGATGCTCTTACGCTGTCGGACAAAAGACATGCCCGCGTCAGCGACCTGTCCGGAGGCATGAAACGGCGCCTCATGATCGCAAAAGCGCTGATTCACCGTCCGAAAATTCTTGTTCTTGATGAGCCGACGGCAGGAGTCGATGTCGAAATGCGCCGGTCCATGTATGAGTATATTGAACGGCTCAACAGGAATGGAACAACGATCATTCTGACGACGCACTATCTTGAGGAAGCGGAGAAGCTCTGCGGCCGGATCATTGTGATTAATGACGGGCGGATCATTGCGGACGAGTCGAAGAAATCCATGATGGAAAAGCAGGGCCGGCACGTAATCGTAGAAGTGCATGTCAGCCGCGATCTGTCTCCGGCGGACGTGACCGGACTCGCGGAGTTCGAACCGCGAATCGCAGAGAGGACCATCCTGTACCTGAAAGTCGAAAAAACCCGTCTCATGGAAGTCGTACAGAAACTGACCAACCTGCAGCTGGACATCGTAAATCTTGTAATTGAAAAACCCAAGCTCGAAGACATCTATCTGGATCTCATCAATCGATAGGAGCATTTTATGAAGAAGAATTTCCTTTTCTATAATCCGGTTGGATTTTACACTCTCTTTTCAAGAGAAATCCATCGATTCATGAAGGTGTCCGTGCAGACACTGGTAGCACCGCTTCTTTCGAATATTCTTTATCTCGCCATTTTCGGAGGCGTCCTCAAAACGCGGTCTGCGGACATGGGCGGGATGAACTATCTTCAGTATATTATGCCCGGACTTGCAGGCATGGGAGCGATATTTGCGGCTTTTCAGAATCCGGCATTTTCGATTATTTCGCAGAAATATCAGAATACGATTCAGGATCTAAACAGTTATCCGATTTCCAACATTGAAAAGACGCTCGCGTTTGTTCTCGGGGGAACAGTCCGGGGGCTTCTCATCGGACTTCTCACATATCTCGCAACCGGAATATTTGTCGGATTTACGATTGTACATCCCATTTGGTTCTTCGGCATGATAACGATAACATCTTTTGTATTTGCCTCGTTCGGTCTCCTATGCGGTCTCCTGATCACCAGTAATGAGATGCTGAGCTTTGTCCTCTCGATCGTTATTACTCCGCTGACATATTTGGGCGGCGTCTTCTTTGAGATTTCCAAGCTTCCAGGCGTCCTCTCGAATTTCAAATACATCAATCCGGTGTATCCGCTCGTGAACCTCAGCAGATTTGCTTACCTCGGCGCTGCGGAAGGCAGCCTGACTCTTCAAGGGATCGCTGTTGCGATTATGACGGTCGGCATGTTTTGGCTGGGAACATTCAGCATTCGAAAAGGATACGGATTAAAGATCACCTGA
>JADGQQ010000138.1 GCA_017881645.1 Clostridia bacterium | reverse complement strand
TAACGGCCTGCAGAAAGAACTCCCGATCATTGGAAAGATCAAGATCCTGAAGTAATTTCTAATCTTATATTTCCATCGGGTTAGAGTTTCACTACCTTGCCTGCTTTGAGCAGATCCCTTATAATTTCGGACATGGGAACCGGTTGCATATTGTGTGCAGCCGGTTCTATTTTATAAAATTCGAGGCTCTCTTTGCTCACTTTGATTTCGACATCCAACGAGCAGAGTTCGTGAAGGATTTGTGCAGCCGGATGGTCTTTCACCAGCAGCAAAACTCCTTTATGGTAGAACACAACTTCATCCGGAAGAGTCACGCGATCACAGAGCGCTTCCAATAAATCATGCATCAATTCTTCGCCGTGCATGCGGTCTCCTGTGCCCAACTGGTCATCAGAAATCGCTACAACAACACGTCCCGGGCTGCCTGCGTTTGACAAACGAGCATAAGCCGGGACAGCATCCGTTTCCTCATCCGAATGAAATAACTTCTCAATTTCCGTTACAGCCGTGCCCGAACCGCCGGTATAGAGAAATGATTCTTCATTTTCCAGTTCCATCCTCAGTTCCTCCCTCATCAGACAGCAGTGATATCGCTCTGGGGATCGCTGTTTTGCTGTTGCCCCAGGGCTTTTCTTTGTTGCGGTAATCAAACTTCAGTGTAAACCATTCGATGTCGGAAATCATCTCATTCATGCCAGACGCTTGTTGTTTAGAAAGCGTACGGACGAATTCTCCGGCCTGATTCTGTGTCAGATATTTTGCGGCGCCCCGCAGAAGAAATGCAACGTGCGGCAGGCAGTGATACCTTTTTGTCTCAAAAAGCTGTCGAAAGTGCGCTTCTTCAAAAAACATCCATAACAGAACATCAAGATATCGGTCCATCGTGTACTCAATCTTTTCACAAATGATGCAGGAATCCGCTCTGGAATCGATGTGATTTGCTAGATTTTCAAGATTTTTCTTATAATCACGGTCACGGCCTTTAAGAAACGTTCCGTTCGCGGGAGCTGCCTTCTGCAAGGCGGTTCCAATGTCATTCTGAAGATCCATCAAATGTGTATGAAGCATAAGTCCAAGACCCAATCGATTGATCTCTTTATTATACATCATCGTGACATGATGACCGCAAAATCCTTTCGTGTTCGTTGCTATTCTTGTATCCGGTTCCATCAGGGATGCACCGAGGTAATAATTCAATGAATTTCTCTCAATATTTCCGGCAAGCTCACATAAAGGACAGATACACTGCGATCCATATGCGTCATTAACCGGGATTGTATAGATTTTTTCTTTCATTTTGTCTTATCTCCTATTTTGTCACCGGTGTAGTTACATGGACAAGACGCTTTGCACGAACATCCACCGCCACAGTGTTGATCGACGAATATTCTTCGACGTAACGGCCGATTCTCTCCTGTGATTCACGAAGTACATCCTGCGCACTGTACCCGTAAATCAACGCCAGATCAACGCTCAGCGCAAAGCCGTATACGCGTTTCTCCGTCTGGAACTTCACGACATCGAAAACACCCGGCACTTTCCGCAGAATAATACGCACCAGATCCAAAAGCGCCTCATCCGATATCGAATAGGAGCCCAGACTTGAAAAGGTCGGCCGCACCATGGTTCGCTCCGTGTCGGGCGCGATGGTCGGAACGCCTCTTTCCTTATCAAGACGGCGGCGCAGCCGGTTCAGCGGATCCGAGAAATATCCTGAAAATTCGTGTTTGATCTCCATGCTCGGTACGGGAATCGTATGCATGCCTTCTGTGATACGCGTATGTTTCGCCTGCATCATCTCTTCTTCCGAACTGATATCTTCAATTCGAATCAGCATAGCCGGCTGATTCAGCCAAAGATTATTACAAATCTTCTCGAGCATCGCATCCGACGTCCCTAGAATCATCAGGGTTGTCGGCAGGCTTTCCGCCAGGGCTCTGCGCATCACGGCAGACCGGCTGCGGTCAGCATAGAGCGCCTGCCTTACCGATTCAAGCTTTGTCGGCGCTCTCTTTGCCGATGTCCCTGCAACGATCCGACTTCCATTTATGAGGAGTCCGTCATCAATCATAAAATAGATCGCGTTATCGCGGGCGACTTGAATGGCGCGTGTGCTTTTTCCGGTTCCCGAAGAACCGATAAATGCAACCACCGCAATTTGCGACAGTACTTCACGCATCATTTTTTCGTTTGAAGCAACTTCTTCAATGTATCTCTCGTTGCGCGTATGCGAAAGGCTGTCACCCATACGTTCAAAGCGCTTAAGCGTCGACATGAGTTCCGGAATGCGCACGCCCCGGCGAACCATCGTCAAAGGTGTCTGCACATTCGACGGCTCCGGCGGCTTCTCCCGGGATACAGGTGTTTTTGGCTGTTCCACGTCACATATCCTCTCGGTCATTCATAACGAAAAGGTCAGTTATCCCAATTGTTAAAAACTTCCTGAATGTCATCGTTTTCTTCCATTTTCTCGAGCATTTTATCGAGCATCTCTTCTGTCTCCCGGTCATCGACATGAGTCCATGTGATCGGAACCGGTCCGAGTGAAGCATCTGCAAAAACGTACTTCTTGGCCGTCAGCGCATCCTTGACCGAATAGTAGTCCTGCGGAGCGGTCTGGATCTCGTAATAGCCTTCTTCTGCCGTAAAATCTTCCGCACCGGCTTCAAGTGCGTCCATCATTACCGTCTCTTCATCATCATACTCTTCGGAATCAATCAGTATGGTTCCTTTTTCGTGGAAAAGAAATGATACGCTGCCGGATACGCCCATATTTCCGCCATGTTTATCAAACAAATGCCGAATGTCACCTGCGGTTCGATTCCGGTTATTGGTCAGAGTACGAACCAGGACAGCCACACCGCCCGCTCCATATCCTTCATATAGGATCTCCTCGTAATCATCGCCTTCACCCGCTCCGGCTGCCTTCTTAATGGCGCGTGCGATGTTATCATTGGGCATATTGCAGGCTTTCGCCTTTGCAATAACGTCTTTCAGTCGAGAGTTGCCCTCCGGGTCGGGACCTCCGTTTTTCACGGCGACCATAATCTCTTTGGCAGATTTTGTGAACATCGTTCCTCTGACGGAATCCGTTGCTTCTTTCTTTCTTTTAATGTTGTTCCACTTGGAATGACCCGACATAGACACCTCCAAAAATCTTCTTCTATTATTATCCTATTATAGTAGTTTAAACGGCAAAGAAAATCAAACGCAGCACCCATCCATTTTTTTACAAAATATGCTGCTGTCAGAAAATGGAATTCGGGAAAAAGAGAACTCCGATCCATGCAGCGGCGGCCAGAACAATTCCGTAATATCGCAGAAATGTTTGCTTTCGCCCGGCAATACGTACGATCGTATAAGCTAACAGACACGGAACTGCAGCCGGAAAGCCTATCACGGTTGAAACCGACAGAAAAAACAGATCCGATGTCCGCAGGCCCCTGTTTGCCGCAGAGAAATAGGACTGCACGGTAATGCCTCTCCCAATATCTGAAAAACAGGTCCGAAGAGACTTCTTCAAAGGGGATATAAAAAGGATCAGCAAAGCGATGAGAATCAAACCGGCCACACCGGATATGGCTGCAGAAGTAAAAATTTCCTGCAGATGGTTATCTGATAGAAATCCCAAAACAATGCGGATAACAAACAAAATTCCTGCAAAGACGGAGAATCGATACATCCCGACCCCATGATCCTTTTGGATCATCATTGCAACTATTGCGGCAGACGCCAGACCCAGGAGAGCAAAGAGAATGCCAAATTTCGCAAAATCGTTCAGAGATGTGTGCAGTAAAATATATGCATCTCTGTGTTTCCAGGCAAGAACCGCAAAAACAATTCCAGTCAAACCTTCGATTTTCGCATATCGGGAAGCAATCGGCGCTCCGCAATATCTGCATTTCCCTTTCAGCAGAAGCCAGCTGAAAAGCGGAAACAGATCCAGCGTACCCAGATTATGTCCACATGTCATGCACATGGAATGTCCCTTAACAATCGTCCGTCCTTCGGGAATCCGGTAAATACAGACATTCAGAAAGCTTCCAATAACAAGTCCAAGAATCCCGAAAAATATGGTATTCAGTATTTGAGAGAAAAGAATTATACTCATACGCACCCTCACAGCAATTGCTGACAATATCTTACCACAAACATTTCAAGATTACGGTGTGTTTTCAAGGATGTTTCATTTACATCATTTTATGCGAATAATCTTCATTCGTTTACAAATTATTCAGAATTTACGGGACTCGATTGTGGCAAACACTGTATATTTATGTATTAATGCGCGTATAATATGAAGTGGTATGTTTGCAATTTCACTTTCTGTGTGCGAATGCGGAGGAATTTAGTAAATACCTACAAGGTGTGCTCGATTTTATTGTTAACATGGATAGTATACAAACCTCAACTCTTTGTTGTACATTACATGAAGATAATTAGATTACCGTGCGTCTTGGCTATTAAACACTTTACGCATATTATGGCGGAGGTACAGATGAAGCGACTTGGAGATATTCTGATTGACAGCGGCTTTTTAACTGCCGCAGAATTAGCTGAAGCGCTCAGCGCTCAGCAGGGAACGAACAAAAAACTTGGCGAAGTGATTGTTGAAATGGGACTCTTATCCGATCTGGATATTCTTAGAGCCATTTCCAGTCAGTATGACATCCCGATCATTGATCTCCAAAATGTTGAAATCGATCCCGAGGCTGCGAAAGTAGTCACGGAGCAGTATTGCTTTGATAACACCATTATTCCGATCGGATATGAAGATGGCCGCTTAGTTGTAGCCCAGTACGATCCGCTCAACATTCTTGTATCTGACGACCTGCGTTTCCGTACCGGGAGCGAAGTCATTTCAATGTTGGCTCCGCGCAAAGCCATCGAAGAAGCGATCCGCGTAAGTTTCGGCAAAGAAGTCGCACAGAAAGCTGCGGCTGATCTTGAGTCCGAGCTCGACATCACCGCCATGAAGAGTCTCGGCGATCAGATCACGGACGAAGTTAATCAGGCTCCTGTTGTAAAGCTCATCAATTCGATGATTGAGTTTGCCATTCGTGCAAACGCATCTGATATTCATGTGGAGCCGCTTGCCGATCGTGTTCGCGTTCGTATCCGTATTGACGGTGTACTTTCCGAAATCATGAGCAACCCTCTGGCAGCACGCGATGCAATTATCACGCGCCTGAAAATTCTTGCCGGATTGAATATTGCGGAGAAACGTATCCCGCAGGACGGCCGTATCCAGACACAGATCAACGGCAAGCCTGTTGACATGCGTGTTTCGGTTCTTCCGACCATTCACGGTGAAAAAACGGTTATCCGTATTCTTGCTAAGAATGATGCCAACCTGAACCGCAAATATCTGGGAATAAATGCCCACAACGATGAAATGATTGACCGCATTATCAAAGTTCCGCAAGGTATCTGCCTCATTTCCGGTCCTACCGGATCCGGTAAAACAACAACACTCTACACACTGCTTTCGGAGAAGAATGACCCGGAAACCAACATTGTCACTGTTGAAGATCCGGTTGAAATTCAAATTCCGGGTATCAATCAGGTACAGGTAAACGTCAAAGCCGGCATGACTTTTGCATTTGGACTTCGATCCATTCTCCGTCAGGACCCCGATATAATTCTCGTCGGAGAAATCCGTGACGGTGAGACCGCGGAAATTGCCATGCGTGCCGCAATCACCGGCCACCTTGTTTTCAGTACAATTCATACAAACGACGCTGTTTCATCCATCAACCGTCTGATCGATATGGGCCTGGAACCTTTCATGGTTTCATCT
The DNA here is from genome assembly GCA_017881645.1 of Clostridia bacterium. GTDB lineage: Bacteria > Bacillota > Clostridia > Saccharofermentanales > Saccharofermentanaceae > Firm-13. Next base: position 2,537 of record JADGQQ010000138.1, on the reverse strand, counting down.
GCTCTAATCGGAGTTATCTCTCAGAGACTTGTCCGCCGTATCTGCACAAACTGCAGAAGAGAATATGAACCGGACGAAATCGAGGCGAAAGTTCTGAACCTCAAACCGGGACAGAAGTTATATGTCGGTTCAGGCTGTTCGGAATGTTCGGGCACAGGCTACAAAGGCCGAATTGCCATTCATGAAATTGTTATCATGACCAAAGCCATGAAGGTTCTTCTTGACAGAAGAGCCAGCGAAGAGGAAATGCGGATGTTAGCTGTAAGTGAAGGAACGCAGTTGTTGGCTCATGCAGCAGTTGAGCTCGTTCTTGAAGGAATTACAACAGTTCGCGAAATGAACAAAGTCACCTATTCAATCGACTAACAAGGAGGAACAGGCGTGGAAGCTTTTACTTTATCTATGGATGCAATATTGACTGAATCCGTTCGTCGTCAGGCTTCGGATACACACATTACCGTAGGCCTGCCGCCTATGATTCGCGTACACGGTGATTTGATGCCGATGAGTTCAAATATTCTTACGCAGAGCGACGCCGAATTTCTATGCAAATCCATGTTGGACAAAGCCAGACTGCAGTATCTGAACGAGCGCGGTGAAATCGATTTTTCCTATGTGGTTAAGGATTACAGCCGCTTCAGATGCAACATTTTCAAACAGCGCGGAAGCTTCACGCTTGCAGCCAGAACCATTACCACCGAGATTCCGACATGTGAACGTCTTGGACTGCCTGATCTTTTCAAGGACCTTGCACTGCGTCCAAGAGGTCTTATTCTTGTGACGGGGCCTACGGGCTCAGGTAAATCGACAACTTTAGCCGCTATGGTCGGTCACATTAATGCAAGCCGCCGCTGTCATGTCTTAACTTTGGAAGAGCCGATTGAGTATCTTCACAGACACGGCGAATCCATGATCAATCAGCGGGAAATTCACGAGGATACACTTTCATTTGCAAATGCACTTCGTTCTGCTCTTCGCGAAGACCCCGATGTCATCATGGTAGGAGAAATGCGCGACCTTGATACAATTGCTACAGCCATCACGGCATCTGAGACCGGTCACCTTGTTATGTCTACTCTGCATACCAGCGGAGCCGCCGACACCGTTAACCGTATCATTGATGTTTTTCCGCCTCATCAGCAGGACCAGATTCGTGTTCAGCTAAGTTCGGTTCTCGTCGCCGTAATTTCACAGACACTGGTGCCAAGAGCTGACGGAACCGGCCGAATCGCCGCTTTTGAAATTCTGCTTGCAAACGATGCTGTCCGCAATCTCATCCGCGAGGGAAAGACGTATCAGATTGACAATACAATTACAACTAGTATAAAATCTGGAATGTGTTCTTTGGATTATTATTTAGCGGAACTGGTAAAGAAGAATCTGATTACCAGAGAAGTCGCAATCAGCCGATGCCGCAATGTCGACGAATTTAAGCGATGCCTATCCAGTGCGGGTACCGCAAATGCCACGAGCGTTAAGGGTCTATTTGATTCTCTCGAATATTAATCTGTTCATACAATTGAGGAGGTTCATTCATGGCAAATTTCACATATGAGGTATTTGATGCAACCGGCAAGTCTTCCAAGGGTGTTATAGAATCTTCATCGATTGCTGAGGCTGCAAAATCGCTTCATGCCGAAGGAAGGTATATCGCATCGCTGTCAGCGGATACCGGTTCCAGTATTCTGAACATGAAGATCGGCAGTCCGAAGCTTAATACAAAGGAACTGGTTATTATCTGCCGACAGTTATCCTCTCTTCTCGGAGCCGGTATTACAATCATTCGAGCGCTGGATATGTTATACCAGCAAATGCCGAGCAAAAAAGCAAAAGCCGTTATTGGTGCCATATATGAAAGTATACAAACAGGAAAGACACTTTCCGAGGCTTTTAATGACCAGGCAAAAGCTCTTCCTGACATCATGATCAGTATGATCACTGCCGGCGAAGAATCCGGCAGACTGGATGAGGTTATGCTTCGTCTGTCAACACACTTTGAGAAAGAGTCGAAACTCAAGAACAAAGTTGCGGCAGCCATGGTATATCCTGTGATTCTTGCAATTGTAACTGCCCTTATCACCATCGGACTGATGGTCGGTATTGTACCGAAGTTTGCTCAAACACTGAAAGAACTCGGCACACCCTTGCCTCCGATTACCCGGCTTGTTATGGGAATGAGTGACAGTCTGGTGAATTTTTGGTATGTTTATACATTAATTGTCGTTACCATCGTTATTTTATGGAGATCCTATCGCCGGTCTGAAAAAGGAGGATTGGCTTGGGATAAATTTAAACTTAAGGTTCCCGTTGTCGGTAAATCTGTAAAAGCAACCGCCTCCGCCCGTTTTACAAGAACGATGTCAACACTTCTGCGAAGCGGTATAAATGTTCTTGAAGCCATGGAGATTATCAGTCGAGCACTTGGAAACCGATATCTGCAGTTCCGTCTTCACGAGTCGCGCAACGAAATCCGAAAGGGTTCATCCATTTCGCGTTCGGTACGCGGAATAGCAGAATTCCCGCCCATGATCTATGCT
>JADGQQ010000137.1 GCA_017881645.1 Clostridia bacterium | reverse complement strand
TTTCGAAAGGTTTTGCATAATTCGCCTATATCATATTGGCCGTCCTTTGCGTCTCAGGTAGAATTAAAAACGTTGGGTCTGTTCAACAAATGAGCGCAATGTCATGTATTTGCAACTATATTTAGTTGCAAATGAAGAGAGGCAGTGATACGATTGGGACGAAGAGAGAAACTTCTGCGGCGGTTGGGCCTGTTACCAACTGATTTTACATGGAGAGAAGTTGAGGTTCTTTTGCATGCGCTGGGCTGTTGTGAAGAACAGGGAAACGGGTCGCGAAGCAAGTTTATTTTTTGGGGAGCAAGTGGGAGAATAACTTTGTACATGCATAAGCCCCATCCTTCTTCCATATTGGATGGCGGCCGTTTGGAAGCTCTTTCAGATTTTGTTCAAAAAGTACTGGAGGCGAGTCAAGATGAAAAACAACACGGTTCACAACATACGGAAAACATTAACATATAAAGGCTACATTGGAGAATTCGGCATTGATGACTCCGGAGATTTGTTCGGGAAAGTCATGGATCTTTCACACAATGTGCTCACTTTTGAGGGTAAAACGCCGGAACTTCTTGAAATGGATTTTCGGGATATGCTGGATGAGTATTTGGCCGATTGCGAAAAGGAAAATATAGTACCGGAACGGCCATACAAGGGCTCGTTCAATATCCGGATTGGATCTGAAAGACATTCGCTGCTTGCTCGCGTAGCCAAAGAGCGAAATACTACGATTAATCAATTAATTGCCAGCGCGATTGACCATGCGTTTTCGAGCCAATAAAGAAGGAGTCACGTATGCTGAATCACAGAGGAATCGACAATAATCTGCGGCCTTTTAAGAAAACTCTTGCAAAGACGAAGCAATTCTCTGCAACGCTCGCGTCTCATTCGGATGCGAAGCTTTCGGAGATGTCGCAGGCGCTGAAGGATCGTGCGTTGAAAGAGGCGAAGATCGAAGATCTGGCGCCGGAGGCGTATGCGATTGTTTTTGAGGCGGTAAAGCGCACGCTGGGGCTCACGCCTTTTGACGTGCAGCTGCTGGCGGCTGCGGCGATGTCGAACGGTCGGGTGATCGAGATGCCGACCGGGGAAGGCAAGACGCTTGTAGCCGTGTTCGCAGCCTATTTGGCGGCTTTGTCGGGCAAGGGCGTACATGTTCTTACCTTTAATGATTATCTGGCACGGAGGGACGCGCTGTGGATGAAGCCGGCGTATGATTTTCTGGGCGTTTCCGTGCGGTATATCCAGGAGGGTATGACACCGAAGGAGCGGAAAGATGCGTACAACGCGGACGTTACCTATGCTGCGGCGAAGGAAGTGGGCTTTGATTATCTCAACGGTTTTCTGGCGTTTGATCCGGACGATGTTATGCAGAGGGGTTTTCATCTGGCCATTATCGATGAGGTGGATTCGATTCTGATTGATGAGGCGCGCGTTCCACTGGTGATCGCAGGCGATATTCCGGCAATGATTGTAATCGAGAAGAAGATTTTTGCCGTTGTTTCCGCGATGCGGAAGGATGTACATTTTCAGACGGACGAATACGCGAATAATATTTTTCTGACGGACCGCGGTATTACATATGTTGAGAAAAGTCTTGGGCTGGAGAATCTGTATGACGCGAAAAACGTAGCCATTACGGCGAAGGTGAATGTTATTTTGCAGGCGCTGTTCCTTCTGACCCGGGATGTAGATTATATCATCAAGGACGGGAAGCTTCTGCTTGTGGACGAATTTACGGGGCGCGTGATGCGGAACCGGCAATGGCCGGACGGAGTGCATGCTGCCGTGGAGATTAAGGAAGGCCTGACACCGAAGAATCACGGCGTAGTGATGAATAGTATCACGATGCAGAATTTCCTGAAGCTCTATCCGGAAATCTGCGGGATGACGGGCACGGCCTGTGCGTCGGCGCCGGAGTTTTTCGAGTTCTATAACAGTGCCGTTACGGTGATTCCGCCGAACCGGCCCTGTATCCGTGTCGATCATCCCGACGTGATTTATACCCACAAAGAGGCCAAATATAGAGCCCTGATTGACGAAATCCGGAAAGTGCACGCGACGGGCCGGCCGATTCTTGCGGGCACGGCGAGCATCGAGGAGTCGGAATATCTGGCGGGTCTCCTGAAGGATATTCCGGAGATTTCAGTTCTCAATGCGAAAAACGACGAGGAAGAGGCAGAGATTATTGCGAATGCCGGCAGCCTCGGCGCCGTTACGATATCGACCAACATGGCGGGGCGAGGCGTGGACATTCATTTGGGCGGCAGACACGAGGAAGAACATGAGCGGGTGCGCGCGCTGGGCGGCCTCTATGTCATCGGCACGACCCGTTACGAGAGCGACCGCATCGACAACCAGCTGCGCGGACGTGCCGGACGCCAGGGAGATCCCGGCGAGAGCCGTTTCTTCATCAGCCTCGAGGACAGCCTGCTGGTCAAATACCGCATCAGAGAGGCACTGCCCGATTCGATTCGGGACATTAAGCAAGACGGACCTCTGGAAAATCCGCTGATCCATAAGGCCATTGCGCACACGCAGCGGGTCATGGAAGGGCAGACCTTTGATGCAAAAATGACGCTCCAAAAATACGCGATGATGGTCGAGGATCAGCGCCGGATCGTGCACTCGAAGCGCGAGAAAATCCTGCGCGGCGAGGACACGCTCGCAATTTTTGAGAAGACTTTTCCTGATCGCTGCCGGGAACTCCTGACGAAGATACCGGAAAGCGAATTTCTGCGTGCACAAAAGGAAATCGAGCTTTTCGCCATCAATACATGCTGGGCGGATTATCTCCTTTTTATCGAGGGCGTATTGGACGGCGTACAGATCATCAGCATCGTGAAAGGTGACCCGTTCCTGACTTACAACCAGAAGCTTGTGGACGCATTCGACGAGCTCGAAAAGCACATGAACGACACCGTGCTGGAAATATATGACACACTTGTGATCCAGGATGGCCGCATAAATTTGAACCAGATGGGCATCAAGGGTCCGTCTTCCACAAGAACCTACATGGTACAGGACGGAACCGAGATGCAGAGCCTGATCAATGAATTCGGAGCTGCTATGTTCAACCCTGTACTTTATTCGTTCTATTTGATCTATGCCAATTTCAAGAAAAAGAAAAAGCAGAAAGACGCGGAGTAGGGCGGACGGCAACACAAGAGATCAAGCCGAGACGAATTCGCCGCGCAAGAAAAGCGCGGGGGTGTATCCCCTGTCTGCGAAATACCGGACATATACACAGGGATGCCTAACATGCAGATATCGGCAGGGACATTATCTGACGTCCCCCCAGAGATCCGCTTTTGGCTGCGCCCATAAGGGCGACGGAGGTGTGGGTTCGGCATCTTTCTCCCTTTTTTCTGCAGGAGGCTCGGCCGGTTTCTCTTTGGGATCTTTGGCAGGACCATCCGGTGCGACCGGTACAACAGGAGCGGAGGGTGTGACAGGGACGATCGGCACGGCGGGTTCAACCGGGACTGCAGGTTCGGCAGGTTTGGCAGGTTCGACCGGGACAACCGGAACGGCAGGTTCGACCGGGACGAACGTTTTAAAAATCAGTTTTTCAGCGGGTCGAGGTTCAGGCTTGATTTCCGGTACCTTTTCAGCGATCGTCGGGTGACTGTTTTTTTCAGGGTTTTTTTTTGTGTATCGGAGGGAAGATTCTTCCCAAATAGGAATCATGACGACCGGTTCATCGTCCGTCGCTTCCGCAGTCCCCTCGGTAGCCTTGACCGGCACGGCAGGCTTGATGACCGGATCCGCAGCGGGTTTTGTTTCAGGTGTTGTTTTCCTGCTTTCTTCGGCAGGCACATCCGGGACGACCTTCGCGACCGGAACGACAGGTTCTTCCTTCACATCCGGGACGACCTTCGCGATCGGAACATCCGGGACGACCTTCGCGACCGGAACGACCGGAACGAACAGAACGACCGGAACGACAGGCGCGACAGATTTGAGAACCGGTTCTGCGGCGGGTTTCACTGCAGGTGGTGCTTCTTTCTCTTTTTCAACGGCTGCTTTCAGAATTGGCATATCCATTTGCAGTTCTTTGGGGGTTGCCGATTTTGCTTCCCAGAAGGCCGGCTGGCGTACAGGGGCGGAATAGTTGCCTGTAATTTCGATCAAATTTCCGT
>JADGQQ010000136.1 GCA_017881645.1 Clostridia bacterium | reverse complement strand
TTCTCAACTGTGCCGGTCGCCATATCCGTTATAATCCAGTCGCCGATCACAAATGGACGATCCAACAATATGACGATGCCTCCGAACAGATTGGACAGCGTATCCTGCGCGGCCAGTGCAAAGGCGAGACCGCCCAGTCCGAGACCCGTAAGAAGACCGCTGATCCGGAAGTCCCATTCCTCGGCAATCACCAGAACGGCAATCAGGAGAGTCAGAAACCGAAGTGTTTTCGAAAGAATAGGAAGAAGAATGGAATGAATCTGCAGATTCATCCGGTTGTTAATGGATGAAAGCATAAGGTGCTTATCGGATTCGAGATTATAAAGAAACCCGGCAATGATGAGAATTATACCGGTACGAAAACAGTGCGTTAGCATATACCAGGTCGAGGCATCCTGATGGATCGAAGGCGTCAGCCGCAATGTAACATAGGTGCCGGTCATGGCCAGCAAAAAGATAAAAGGCGTGCGGCATACCTGATGCAGAACCTTGTACCATCTCCCGCCGGTTTTCCGGGAAATTCCCGACAATACGAGGGACAGGAGAAAAGTGAATAGAATACTGAACAGAATCGAGGCAATAATCATTGCCGATGGAATCATCCATGTCGGGAAAGAACCATTCCTTATGAAGTCTCTGATCGTCGCCAAGTGCAGTATCTCCTTATCCGAAGGAACATAATGAATTCCTTTGCTGCTATATAGCCTACCACGAAATGCGGTCGAACCCAACCCCTCAGCTGCATAGGGGATACCAACGGATGATGAAAACAATAAAGCTATTTTGTACCATTTCATGCAAATAGGACTATAATATTGTAAGAACAGTATCTTTTTGAGCTCTCTTTTTTTGATTGCAGAGCCACGTGAACGGAGTGTATGAAAATGAACATTTGGGAATATCTTTTGATCGCAGTCATCATTGTCGTTTTGATTTTTTTAGCAGGCATTCGAATTGTCCGGCCAACCAACCGCGGACTGATTGAAACCATGGGGAAATACACAAAATTCGCCACCCCGGGCTTTCACTGGGTGTTTCCGAAGATCCAGAAAATCTACCTGGTGAATGTGACCGAGCAGATGTTTAATGCGGAACCGCAGGTCATTATTACTAACGACAACCTGAACGCAACGGTCGACGCGCAGGTATATTTCCGCGTAAAATTCGACGAGGAAAGCGTTAAGAATTCGATTTACAATGTAAATGATTACCGTTATCAGATTATCAATCTGGCGCGAACGACCCTCAGAAACATCATTGGTACGATGACGCTGAAATCAGCCAACAGTGAGAGAGGCAAAATCAATACTGATTTGTACCAGACGCTTCGGGATGAGACCAGCAAATGGGGAATCGACATTGTCCGTACGGAACTTAAGGAAATCGACCCGCCGAAAGATGTACAGGAAACGATGAACAAAGTCGTCAAAGCGGAGAACGAAAAAGTTGCCGCCGTTGATTTTGCTACTGCAGCCGAAACAACGGCCGACGGTGTAAAGAGGGCGGAGATCAAGAAAGCGGAAGGCATTAAGCAGGCCAAAATCCTTGAAGCCGAAGGTGAAGCGCAGGCGATTCAGCTTGTGAACGAAGCGGCTGACAAGTATTTCATCGGCAATGCGCAGCTTCTTCGTAAGCTGCAGACCACCGAGACAGCACTTCGTAATAATGCAAAGATTGTTGTCCCGTCCAATACGGAACTGATCAACGTGATCGGAGAAATGTCCGGCGTTCTTCCGGTGCCGAGACCTGCGCCGATAGCAGCACAGCCGAAAGAACATGTATAAGACCTGCATCCATACGGTTATACAGCAGTGATTCGAACGGAGCACCCATAACAGGCAAACGGATTCGCATTCGCTCCATTCGGGTTTGCAGAAACAACCTGATTTCATGCAAAAAGGACACCGCATAACGGTGTCCTTTTTAGTTTCAGCGGATGCTTTCTGATATTGTTATTTTCGAATGACATTTTTCCGGTATGATTGGCACTGTACCATATTTGGCCTCGTATGATGTTAAAATTGTGCCATAATAATATATATATTGAGCGGCCCGATGTTGGGCAGTCCGCGGCAGACATGAGAGAATCGGGGGGAGGTTTATCATGGCAAATCGAGTAATGGACGGCATCATGGGTGTGTGTGTTGCTGATGCGCTGGGTCTTCCGGTTGAGTTTCTCGATCGGGATGTTCTGGAGAGCCATCCGGTTCAGGGCATGAGAGGATATGGGACATTTCACCAGCCTGCAGGAACCTGGTCGGATGATACGAGTCTGACGATCTGCCTTGCGGACAGCCTTCTGCAGGGGCTTGACTATTTTGATGTCATGAATCATTTCCGGAAATGGATGTTTCAAGGCGAATACACGCCATTCGGTACAGCTTTTGACATCGGCAACGGTACGGCAAAAGCTATTTTCCACTACGATCAGGGGAAAGATCCGCTGTCATGCGGCGGAACAACGGAAGGCGACAATGGAAACGGATCGCTCATGCGAATCCTGCCTCTCCTGTTCTATGTCCGCTCGGTTTTCGGAAAAGACTGGTTTGGCAGGGATGAAGCGATGACCGTGATTCATAATGTGTCAAGATTAACGCACGGACATAAGAGAAGCTGGATTGCATGCGGACTGTATCTTTCGGTTGCAGACCTGATTCTGGAGGGCAATGCACTGGCTGCGTCTATTCACAACGGGCTTGCACGCGCCATAGAATATTATGCGGCATGTGACGGTTTCAAGAACTCCCTTTGTATCTACAGCCGGATACAACAGGAATCATTTGCGGCACTTCCCTCCGGTCAGATCCGAAGCAGCGGGTATGTGGTGGATACACTGGAGGCCGCCGTCTGGTGCCTGCTGAACTCCGACAGCTATTCTTCCTGTGTACTCCGTGCAGTGAACCTGGGAGCGGACACCGACACGGTTGCGGCTGTTGCAGGCGGTCTGGCAGGATTATATTACGGGTATGAATCTATACCCGAGGAGTGGCTCTCCGTGATCGCCCGCAGAGAATATGTGGAAGATATCTGCATTCGGCTGAATAGGGTCTGTTCCGAAGAGATCCGATCAGTATCGCTGCACGTGTAACCCGGATTTCTTTCTTTTTCTATGCGAGGGTATAATTATTTTTTCTCCCATTCGTTGATGACTTGCATGAATTCGATGCCGGAAGGCCTCCTTTCTTATGCGGTTTTTCAATAATGGAGACGCTCATTTCATACACCAATATCGCAGGAACAAAAGACATATCGCGTGTTGCATAATTCAAAAATGTTTGAGATAATGCCTTCTGTTGGGAGTATACTTAAAAAATCCGTGGTATGCGGACCTGATAACCGATATATGAGAACGAGGCGATGAAATGGTCTTCGATAGCAGCCGATTGATTTTTCGGGAATTTGAGGAAAGTGATTTCCAATTATTCCATGTAATTTTCTCAAATGAACGCATCATGCGTTATGCATGCATGGATGTTTGCAGGTCCGAGAAGGAAAGCAAACCATATTTCCACCGGATTATTGCGAACAACGCCC
>JADGQQ010000020.1 GCA_017881645.1 Clostridia bacterium | reverse complement strand
GAAAAAGGAAGTCCGTCTGTCTTTTCGTCTGGAAGCGTATGATTCGCTTCCGGATGACTTTCATTCGAATTGCAGTGAAAAGAATCTTCTTGCATCGGCATGCAGAGAGCTGCATGTTCCGCTATTGTCCGATATGCGATGCATCATCTTAAAGAAATCCATTGATGCAAGAAAAAAGAATAATATTTCCGTTCAGTTTCATGTTTGTCTGACGGATGAACCGGATGAAGTCGTATCCGGCGATTTGCCTGCTTTGCCGTCCATTCATAGAATGAACAGACCCGTCGTCGTCGGATTCGGTCCGGCCGGTATGCTGGCAGCTCTTTTTCTTTCGCGAAAAGGCATGTGCCCCGTTATTCTCGAAAGAGGACGGAAAGTGGATGAAAGAGCCGGGGATGTTGAGAAGTATTTTACATCCGGCAAGCTCTGCAGTTTTTCGAACGTACAATTTGGTGAAGGCGGCGCCGGAACTTTCTCAGACGGGAAATTATATTCCGGAATATCGGATCATCGAAGGGCGTACGTTCTTGATGCATTTGTCGGTGCCGGTGCACCCGAAGAAATCCTATATCTATCGCATCCGCATATCGGTACGGATCGGCTCCGAACCGTAGTAACATCGATTCGTGAAGAAATTTTGTCTCGCGGCGGAACTTTTCTTTTTGAAAGAACCGTTACGGATCTTCGGACAGAGAATAATGTTATTCTCGGTATTTTGCATGCGCCGTCCGATGATTTGCATAACGAGGAATTCTTGCCGGCCAAGGAGGTCATTCTTGCCATTGGGCACAGTGCAAGAGATACTTTTCGAAGAATCCATGCTCTCGGGATTCCTATGGAACAAAAAGCCTTTTCCGTCGGCGTACGTATTGAACATCCGCAGGAATGGATCAACAGGATGCAGTACGGGTCTTCAGCCGGACATGTATCTCTTCCGGCTGCGGATTACAAACTGGTTGCACATACGTCCACCGGAAGAAATCTGTATACTTTCTGTATGTGCCCGGGAGGCGTTGTAGTAGCAAGTGCATCTGGTGAAGGTCAGGTAGTCACGAACGGCATGAGCGAATACAGAAGAGATGCCGTTAACGCAAACAGTGCACTACTCGTGGGCGTAAATACAGATGACTTTGGCGACACCGATGCATTGTCCGGAGTGGTTTTTCAGGAAAAAATAGAAAGATCTGCGTTTGCGGCAGGGGGGGCAACCGGGCGCGCCCCCGTGCAGCGACTTGAAGATTTTTTTGCGGACAGGATTTCAACATCTTTTGGAACAGTTAAACCCTCCTATCGCCCTGGAGTGGTATTTGCCAATTTAAGACAATACCTTCCCGCTAATATTACCGATACAATCCATGAAGGCATTCAAATTATGAATCAGAAAATCTCCGTTTTTTCGCATCCTGACAGCCTGCTGACAGGTTTTGAGACACGAAGTTCATCGCCTGTTCGTATCATAAGAGACGAGTCTTTGCAGAGTACCGGAGTTCGCGGCATGTATCCGTGCGGCGAGGGTGCCGGGTATGCGGGCGGCATCATGTCATCGGCTATTGACGGACTCCGCTGTGCGGAAAGAATCTACGAAAATCAAATCCGGTAAATGTGGTAAAATAGAGATGCATTTACTATTGAGTACGTTCAAAACGAATAGAAAGGATGCGCGCTCAGTATCCCTGTGTGCGGGTATGAAATGTGAGAATTACAATTCTTGGCTGTTCAGGCGGATACCCGGCAAAAGGCGGAGCAACAACCGGTTATTTGCTTCAGTTATCCGGAAAGAATATTCTTATTGACTGCGGAAGCGGTGTAATCTCAAATCTGTTCAATTATGTGCCTCTTGAGAAGATCGATGCCGTCATTCTGACGCACCTACATGCAGACCATATGTCCGACGTCTTTGTACTCAAATATGCCCTTCAGATGAACAAACAAAACGGACTGGACATTCATCCGATTCCGCTTTTTTGTCCTGTAACTCCTGAATCTGTATATGATCAGCTCTTAAACGATACGAATCTTGTTGTGGGACATATTAATTCCTCGACAGAACTTCCGCTTTTTGGAGCGACTGCGACATTTTTCCGCACAAACCATTCTGTTGAATGTTATGGAATACGCATTGAACATGAAGGAAAGGTGCTCGCATTTTCAGCAGATGCCTTATTCGGACCGGAACTTTTCCCTCTATTTCAAAACGCAGATGTTGGGATCATGGATTGCGGTGCATTGGAAAAAGCAAGAAAGCCTGTAATGCTTCATATGACCCCAAGCGAATGTTTCCGTCTTTATCAGGAATGCGGTGTTAAAAAGGTTGTACTTTCGCATCTGGTTCCGTATTATAGTATTTCGGATGTTGTGGAAGAAGCGGAAATGTTCGGACCTTGGCCATATGAGACTGCTTCAATCAACCAAATATACGATATATAAGAAAAGAGGTATTTCTCATGAAACCTATGGATAATCATACTGCTGTAATTACAGTGGTTGGGCAGGATACCATTGGCATTATCGCGAAAGTCAGTGCGATTCTGGCTGATAACCAGGTAAATATAAAAGATATCACGCAAACGATCATGGAAGAAGTATTTACAATGATTATGTTTGTTGATATGACGGCATCAGTGATCGATATTAAGGATCTTGCCGATAAACTCGATGCACTTGGCCTTGAAATCGGGTTATCCATTCGTATTCAGCATGCGAGTCTATTTAACGCAATGCACAGAATTTGATGGAAGCCAACATGATTCAGCCATGCAATGAGGAGAAAACATGATTACTGATTTTGAAATACTTGAGACGATCCGCATGTTTCAGGAACAGCATCTTGATGTGCGTACAATAACAATGGGCATCAGTCTTATGGACTGCTCCTGTTCCAGTCAGGAAGAAACCTGCCGTCGGATCTATGATAAAATATGCCGTCGCGCGGAAAATCTGGTGAAGACCGGAGAAGATATCAGCCGTGAATATCAGATACCCATAATTAATAAGAGAATTTCGGTTACACCGATTTCCATTGTTGCAGCATCCTCCGGTGCTTCCGATTACGTATGTTTTGCAAAAGCGCTGGATGCCGCCGCAAAAACATGCGGAGTGAATTTCATTGGAGGTTTTTCCGCTCTTGTACAGAAAGGATATACCGACAGCGATATTAAGTTGATCGAATCCATTCCCGAGAGCCTGTCTGTAACAGAATATGTATGTTCTTCCGTAAATCTGGCTACGACTCGTACCGGGATCAATATGGACGCTGTCCGGGATATGGGCCGAATCATTCTGCAGACGGCTGAACTAACACGTGACCGTGATGCAATCGGCTGTGCCAAGCTCGTCGTTTTTGCCAATGCTCCTGAAGACAACCCGTTTATGGCGGGAGCCTTTCTTGGACCCGGTGAACCGGAGTGCGTGATCAATGTCGGGATTTCCGGCCCCGGTGTCATTAAATCCGCTCTCGAGACAGTAAGAGGCGCCGATCTTGGTGTTGTAGCTGAAACCATTAAGAAGGCAGCATTTAAGATTACTCGAGTTGGCGAAGTGGTTGCCCGTGAAGCTTCGGCTCGCCTGCATGCACCGTTTGGCATTATTGATCTCTCCCTTGCACCAACCCCGGTTGTGGGAGATTCCATTGCCCGTATACTTGAAGAATTCGGGCTTGAGGACTGCGGCGCCTGGGGTACCACAGCGGCGCTTGCCATGCTGAACGACGCCGTCAAAAAGGGAGGCACCATGGCATCATCCTTCGTGGGAGGGCTCTCAGGTGCCTTTATACCGGTCTCCGAAGACGAAGGCATGATTGCTGCTGTTTCTAAAGGTGCGCTTACTCTGGAGAAGCTGGAAGCCATGACATGCGTGTGTTCTGTAGGGCTGGATATGATTGCTATTCCCGGAGATACCCCGGCAACAACGATTTCGGGAATTATTGCTGATGAGATGGCAATCGGAACATTCAATAATAAAACTACGGCTGTT
>JADGQQ010000135.1 GCA_017881645.1 Clostridia bacterium | reverse complement strand
CTACGTGGGTTATTTTGCCGCACTGTCCGGAACCGGAGGTCTTTTCCAGAAAGTGGCGATGTACGTCCCGTTCTGCTCGCCGTTCGTCATGCCGTTCAAATTGCTGAACAGTGATGTGTCCGCCGCGTATATTGCGATTTCTCTATCGCTGCTGCTTGCGGCCGTTATCGTTGTAGCCTTCTTTTCCGCACGGATTTATACGGCGTCGGTTCTGCATTACGGAAAAAGAATGAAGCTCATGGATCTATACAGGACGAAAATCTGACAGACCGTCCCATCAACATGCGAGCCGGCCGACGTTATTCGATGGAGGCCGGCTTTTTCATTGTGCTAAGTCAGGTTCGGCAGTATAATTTAATTAAAGAGTAATAGTTGGATCGTAATATAGAAAGAGAGGCAATCCCATGAGTTCTCTATTTGAAAATCAGACGGAATACTCACATAAATTGTTTATGGAAACGCAGAAAGCCGCTTACCAGAAGAACCGGAAGACATTCCGCTTGTTTCTGTTGACCCTTTCGGTTATTTTGTTGATTGGCGCACTTATCCTGCTGGGCATCTATTTCGCGAATAAAGATATGCGGTTCTTAATTGGCGCAGCGGCTGCGTTTGTCCTTTCGCTTATTTTCTTTGTGTTGCGCTTTCAGGCGTACCGGATCCGTGCGAACAGGGCATTTAAGACCAGTCGGGCCATGTGTCCGAAGGGAGAATACGGGTATGTCATTTACAGCGACAAGATTGAGCTTACGACCTCCCAGACAAAGCAGACCATACTTTTTGATCAGATTTCGCAGATTTTCGAGACAAAAAACACCTGCTGTATTATGGTGCAGCAGAAGATGCTTTTTGTCGACAAAGAGGGTTTTACAAAAGGCACGTATCCCGGTTTTAAGGAATTTCTCATACAAACCTGCGGCAAGAAATTTGCACAGTGCGTGTAGAAGAATAGGTACTGTATTACAAATCGAAAAGACCGCAGACGCAGGAAATGAATCGCGTCTGCGGTTGTTTTTTTGCCCTTTACAGGAACATATGTTCGTGGTATTCTGTTTCTGAAAAGAGAAAGAATGTTCGGTTTCGCGCGCCGCAAACCGACCCTCCCGAAGGAACGTGAATACCGATGGATGTTCTTGAGAAGCTTGCGATTCTTACCGATGCCGCCAAATATGATGTCGCATGCACTTCGAGCGGCGTTGACCGCTCCGGTCAGCCCGGTAAGACGGGAAGCACCGTGGCGTCGGGCATCTGTCACAGTTTTGCCGCGGACGGCCGCTGTATCTCGCTGCTCAAGGTCCTGATGACGAATCAGTGCGTCTACGACTGTAAGTACTGTGTCAACCGTACGTCGAGGGACACGCAGCGCACGGCCTTCGCACCGCGCGAGCTCGCCGACCTTACGATCAACTTCTACAGGAGGAATTATATCGAGGGGCTTTTCCTGAGTTCCGGCGTGCTGAAGAGTCCGGACTATACGATGGAGCGCATGATCGAGGCAATCGAGATTCTGCGGACGGAGTATAGCTTCAACGGCTACATTCATGTGAAGTCGATTCCGGGTGCGGACAATTCGCTGATTCAGAGGATGGGCCTGCTGGTCGACCGCATGAGCGTCAACATCGAGCTTCCCTCGGAAGACAGTCTGGGTCAGCTGGCTCCGCAGAAGACGCCGGAGGCCATCCTGCGGCCCATGGGATTGATCCGTGCGGGCATTGAAGAGAACAAATCCGATCTTGTCGTCTATCGTCACGCTCCGAAGTTCGTACCTGCGGGCCAGAGCACGCAGCTGATTATCGGCGCCACGCCGGACAGCGATCACCGGATCCTGACCCTGAGTGAGGGACTTTACAAGAAGTACAACCTTAAGAGAGTGTTTTTTTCGGCCTATACGCCGATTGTCGACGACCCGATGCTGCCGTCGCTGTTTTCCGCGCCGCCGCTCCTGCGGGAGCACCGCCTCTACCAGGCGGACTGGCTGCTGCGTTTCTACGGGTTCACCGCCAATGAGATCGTGGATGCGAAGAACCCCAACATGAATCTCGCGATCGATCCGAAGTGCAACTGGGCGCTGCGTCATCTGGACCAGTTCCCGATCGAGGTCAGCCGCGCATCCTACGAACGGCTGCTGCGTGTGCCGGGGATCGGCGTACTCAGCGCAAGGAAGATTGTGCAGGCGAGAAGAACGTGCAGTCTTACTTTTGAAGGACTCAGGAAGCTGGGCGTCGTTCTGAAGCGCGCACGATTCTTTGTCACCTGTCAGGGCAAGGTGGACGAGGGTGTCATCATCCGTCCGGACACTGTGCTGCGGGGACTTCTTTCGAAGAACGACCTCCGTATGCTGCCGGCCGCCTCCGGCGATCAGATGACATTTTTGGACGTGCCGGACATGGCCCGCTCGCTGGGCGGGATGCCTGTCAACGCTTATGGATATTTACCGGAGAAGGGAACCAGAGAGAATGCAAAACAATACGAATTTGGTATACATATATGACGGGACACTCGAGGGATTTCTCTGCTGTGTGTATGAGAGCTATGTGCGGCACGAGATCCCCGTTCAAATCCGTACGGAAGAGGATGCCGGTCAGCCGCTGCTTCTTGAGGAGACCGAGTGGATCCGCACGGACATGGAACATGCCGGCAAAATTTACGAATCCATTGACCGGAAGATCGCACTCGAGGCACAGGATTTTATCCGCGAGGCTTTTTTGACATGTCTCCCCGATAAAGAGATTTTTATGTACCGGTTCATCCGTATGGGATACCAATACGGGCGATCCGTGATGGACCGGCTTACGGATGATACCGTGGGCGCGCTCATCAAGGCGGTTCGTAATCTCCGGAGAGAGTCGCATAATTTCATGGGGTTTGTACGATTCACGATCTACGACGGGGTCATGGTCTCCTGCATCTCGCCGAAGAACCGGGTGCTTCCGCTGCTGTCGGATCATTTTACGAACCGGTATCCGGACGAGACGTTCCTGATTTACGACCGGACGCATCAGATGGCTGTCGTCCACAAGCCCGAAGGGACGCTGCTGACGGCCATGCATCATCTTTCCCTTCCGCCGATCGACGACGCCGAGAAGGCCTACCACACGCTGTGGAAATGCTTTCAGAAGACGATCGCCATCGAGGAGCGGCATAATCCCAAATGTCAGATGAACCATATGCCCAAGCGTTTCTGGGCCGACATGACGGAATTCGAGAGCTGATCAGGAGGCGGGATTCACTCATTATTCAGTACAAACGATGTTCGAATTATTTGAACGAAGCGCCAAACGGGAAGAGCGATACCTGTGCGAGCTTAAAGCACTGCAGGCCGAAAGGAATTCCGATGATTGTGATGCAAAAAAACAATCCGATCACCAGATGCGTGAGGGCGAGCTCCCAACCGAATAACACAATCCAGAGAATATTTCCGATGACGCTGCCGGCACCCATTCTGCCGTAGGTGATTTCTTTGCCGAACGGCCAGAGAGACAGACCTGCGAGCTTGAAGCACTGGATGCCGAAAGGAATGCCGATAATCGTGATGCAGCACAGAAGACCCGAGATCAGCCATAGCAGAGCCAGAAAAAGGCCGGCGAAAAGAAACCAGAGCAGATTGCCAATTGTTTTCATATCGATATCCTTTCAAAACGAGCCGGGTACACTTGTGATTCCACGATATTGTATCACAAAAGAAAGCCGGTACTCTGCTGGACGCAGAAGACCGGCTCCCCGTTAAAAAATCACAAATCACGTCATTGGATGTACAAAAAATGCAGGATCAGAAGTTGAATGTCTCCGGATCCGGGCCGTAGCGAAAATCCTTGTTTATGGAATCGATCGCATGCATATCGTCAGCCGTCAGTTCAAAATCATACAAATCGCAGTTGCTGATGATACGCTCTTTATGTACGGATTTTGGAATAACAACATAGCCGTGCTGCAGATGCCAGCGAAGGATGATCTGTGCAGTTGTTTTGCCATGCGCTTCGGCAATCGCTTCGATATCCGGATTTGCAAGAAGTGCGCCGCGGCCCAGCGGACTCCAGGATTCGACGGCAATGCCTTTTCCTGAAAAATAGCGTGCGACATCGGTCTGGACGAGGAGAGGATGCAGCTCAATCTGATTAACCGCCGGGACGATTTCAGCCGTCGTCATCAGCGTCTCGAGATGGTGCGGGTTAAAATTGCTGACGCCGATCGCCCGAATGAGCTTGGAACGGTACAGCTTCTCCATGACGGTCCATGTCTCGTTGATCTTTTCCTTGACGGGCCAGTGAATCAAATAGAGATCCAGATATTCCAGACCCAACTCCTTGAGACTGAGATAGCAGGCCTGTTCCTGCGTATCGGCACGCTGGTCCGGATTCCAGATCTTCGTGGTGACAAAAATCTGCTCACGCGGAATACCGCTCTCACGGATGGCTTTACCGACGCTCGCTTCATTTCCGTAGGCTTTCGCTGTGTCAATATGACGGTATCCGGCTTCGAGAGCCCAGCGAACGGCATTATATGTTTCCTGCCCGTCTTCGGATTTGAAAACTCCGAGCCCGAGCTGTGGAATTTGCACTTGATTGTTCAGGGTAATCGTTGTGTCAATATTCATTGCATTTTCCTCCTATCCATTGGATCCCCTTCAGAATGCCACGATTTTTGCCGGAAAACTACCCGGTATTCTTTTCGCTTCCCCGTGAAAATGTCAGGATTATGCTGTTTTGCAGGCAAAGTGCATAGTAGTGCATAGCAGTGCACATACAGCTTGTTTTTGCACTACACCATCAATTTTGTTTCTCTTTTGCAGCGGCATCATTAAAAAACATACATTTTCCCCGTCGATGCTATAAAATAATGGGTAAAGATCTATTTGGACAATTGTGCATTCGGCGGACCGGGTGCAAACCATATCGGCAGGCGGTGAAAGCATGAGCAGGGAGAGTATTGTTTTGGTTGGAATGCCCGGGTGCGGTAAAAGCACAATCGGCGTCCTGCTTGCGAAGGCGGTTTGTAAAAGTTTCCTCGATACCGACCTCCT
>JADGQQ010000019.1 GCA_017881645.1 Clostridia bacterium | reverse complement strand
GCCTGCGAAGCATCCCTCGCGCCCTTCATGATCTCGCGGATATCTGCGCCTGCAACGGCGATCGGCAGAAGTCCCACCGCTGTGAGAACGGAGAAACGGCCGCCTACGTCATCCGGAACGACAAAAGACTCATATCCCTCTTCATCGGCCAAACCTTTCAGAGCGCCTCTTGCTTTGTCCGTCGTCGCATAAATACGGCTTCTTGCTTCTTCTTTGCCGTATTTCTTCTCCATATAGGAACGAAGAACGCGGAAAGCGATCGCCGGCTCGGTCGTTGTACCGGATTTGGAAATAATATTGACCGATACGTCCCTGCCCTCAATCAGTTCGAAAAGATCAGCCATATAGGTAGCGCTGATGGAATTGCCGCAGAAAACGACGAGAGGTGATTTTCTGATTTTGCGCGATGCATAGTTGGCAAACGAATGGGAAAGCAGCTCGATCGCAGCGCGTGCGCCCAAATAGGATCCGCCAATGCCGACGACCAGAAGAATATCGGAATCCTTACGGATTTTTGCAGCGGATTTACGGATGCGGGCGAATTCCTCTTTGTCGTAATTTACAGGCAGATCCAGCCATCCGAGGAACTCATTACCGGCGCCTGTTTTCTTGTGCAGCATATCGTGAGCCAGTTTCACCTGCGGCTCCATCCGGCCGATCTGTGTCTCGTCAATAAAAGAAAGAACGTTGGTTGTATCTAATGTAATCATCATAAACTCCTATTATTTTAATAATGCCGGAAATGATCCTCTTTTCGTGCGAAATACCGCCGTTTTAGAAGGCATAATCCGTATCTTCGGTAAGTATAGCATTTTCGAACGTGAAGTGTGAATACAAAACGACAGTGAATCCTCCCAAAATTACGGGAATCGATAAGAATTGCGTGCGGATTGTGATATGATTCGTTATCCAACAATATCAAAATGATCTGCGTAGCATCTGTGCTGCAAATCAGATATAATACATCTAATCCATTCATTTCTGAAAGCGAGATAAATTCATGCCTGAAACCGATCTCCCGAACGGCAAACTGATCATCCTCTATATGCTTCATCAGGTCAGCAGCATTCCGTCAGCAGATTTGATGAACTGGGCGATGGAGTCGCTGTATCTGGATTATTTTTCTTTCGTGCATGCCAAGGAAGCACTGGTCAAAGACCGGTTTATTATTGAAGCTGCACGCAAAGGCGAGACACGTCTGGACGCTGCAGGCCGTCCGATGGAACTTTGTGATATTACGCCCGAAGGCGAGATCATTCTTCAGCAGCTGCTTCCGACTCTCCCGACACATGTGCGTGCGTATTTTACAAAAACTGCCGCCCAATGGCGTCAGATGGTTCATGAGGCGGCCAGCGTTCTGGCAAGCTATCTGCCGGACGCCAACGGTGCCTTTCAGGTTCGTCTATCTCTTACCGACGGCGCGCGGACAACCGCCGATCTGATGCTCGCAGCCCCCAATGAAGAAACAGCACAAAAAATGTGCCGGCGCTGGAAATCATCCACCGCCGACATTTATACATCTCTATTATCCGCACTGGATACTGAATCAGACTAAATCATCACCGAGCGCAAGGATCTTCGCGGCAAGCTGGTCCGCATATTCATCCACTTTTACAAGATCCGCTTCCGTCGGAAGCCCTTCAATCAGCAGTGGTGTTAGTTTTTCGGCCTTCTTCATACCGCTGGTAAGCGATTCAAATATCTCGCCAATCTTCGTGCCCCATCCGTACGATCCGACGAGACCGACAAAACGGGTTTTCGGGTGAAGCGCATTGACCACAAGCGCACAGTATGCGCCTGCAGGATGAGGTCCTCCCAATACGGTCGGAATGGCGAACACTACAGCAGCGGCCATAACCAGATCATTCAATACGTGTCCCGTCTCTATGGCGAGACTTTCCGGACTTTCACCGAGATTCCTGCAAAGCACGGAAATGCCCTTGCCGGCAAGACGCCAGGTCAGCCGTTCCATAATGACGACGCTGCTTCCGTGCATGCTGACATAAGGGATGACGACGGATTTGTTGACTTTATCGCCTGTCCACTTCATATACTTTTTGAGGATGAGCGAAGGATCCTTCCAAATAGGACCATGGGAAGATGCGATCATTTGAGGCGCCAACCCGATCACTTTCTCCGCATATTTTCTTACATGCTGCGAAAAAGGCATCATGATTTCGGCGTAATACGCACGTGCCGCATCTTTTATCTCGTGACTGTCCGTCGCGAACACTTTATCAAATGCGTAATGGGAACCGAACAAGTCGCTTGAAAACAAAATGCCGCTCTGCTTCTCATAGACCATGGTGTTGTCCGGCCAGTGTGCAAAAGGGATTTTATAAAAAGTCAGGGACTTCCCGCCTAGATCAAGCACATCCCCTTCATTCATAATCTGAAATTGATCAGAAGGAACATGCATATGTGTTTTCATAAGCTGGGCAACATTACTTGTTGCGACGAGCTTTGCATTCGGATAGATTTTCAGAAGTTCGGCAACGGATCCGGAATGATCCTGTTCCGTATGCAGAAGTACAATATAATCCGGAGCATCCATTTCGAGGCTCTTAAGCTTGCGCACATATCCGGCTAAAAACTCAGGATCCACGGTGTCGATCAGCGCCGACTTCTCCGTACCCGATACAAGATACGAGTTGTAAGATGTTCCGTGGGGGGTGGGCATCAGGCAATCGAACATTCTGCGGTCCGGGTGCTGCGCTCCCACATAAAATATATTTTCACTGATAGCAACTGACGGCATACAAGTCCTCCTTAGAAATAGTGGCTGCATTCATTTTACGTTGTGTACATTAAAAGAGCAATGCCTGTAATCCGGTCAAAAAAAGAGGCGGCGCTTCAAATAAACGCAGCCTCTCTCCTGTTTCCAAAAACCGGGAGTGCATGACATGGCGGAAAAAGCAAAGGACAAAACCGGATCACAGTTCGCTGAAGGATTCCTTTGTCGCGCCGCAAACAGGACAGGTCCAATCATCCGGAAGATCAGCAAACGCAGTTCCAGGAGCAATTCCGCTGTCTGGATCGCCTACTTCAGGATCGTATTCGTATCCGCAAAGATCGCAAACATACTTCTGCATAGATATTCCCTCCAAAAAGTTTATATCTTAATTATACACAATATGTTTAAAAATACAGCCTTTGTTTGCGGAAAGATTATTAAGAATAGGTTAAATATCAATCACTCAATATATTCGAATTCCAGTTCGTACATGCGTACGAGGTCACCCTCATGAACGCCCGCTTTCTTCAAGGCATCGATGACGCCCTTTTTACGGATGATACGCTGAAAATACTGGAGCGAGTCAATGTCATCGAAATTCGTGGAATCCACGATGTTCTTGATCCAGACGCCCACTACGTTGAAAATGTCGTCCGCAACCTCAACTTTGAATAGTTCTTCCGCTTCAAAACGATACATCGTTTCTTCTTTGGCTTCCTTCAGAAGAATGGTCTTCGGCAGTGTCACGAGCTTGGCTGCGACCGCATTCATCAGTTCTTTCGTCCCGTCTGCGATGGCTGCCGAAATCGGAAACACCTCATATTCTCTTCTCTGCATTTCCGTCATGAATACAGCCACATCTTCTTCCGCCGCCAGATCGATTTTGTTGGCTGCGATGATCTGGGGACGGGATTCAAGAAGCGGATTAAAGAGACTGAGCTCCATGTTCAGGCGGTCAATATCGTCAATCGGATTTCTGCCTTCGCTTCCGGATACGTCCACCACATGAATCAGGAGACGGGTTCTCTCAATATGACGAAGAAAGTCATGCCCGAGTCCTGCGCCTTCATGTGCGCCTTCAATAATACCCGGAATGTCCGCCACGACAAAGCTGATGTCATCGACACTGACCACTCCCAGATTCGGTTCGATGGTCGTGAAGTGGTAATCAGCAATTTTCGGTCTGGCGGCAGAGATAACAGAAAGGAGCGTGGACTTCCCTACGTTGGGGAAACCGATCAGACCGACATCCGCAAGCAGCTTCAGTTCGACGTTCAGATCGAACTCTTCACCGGGAATCCCGGCGCGCGCAAAATTCGGCGCCTGACGAACCGAGTTGGCAAAATGCATATTGCCCTTCCCGCCGCTTCCGCCTTTGGCGACAATGACTTCCTGTCCTTCTTCCGTAAGATCCGCGATGACCCGTCCGGATTCGACATCCGTAATCAGTGTGCCGATCGGAACAGCCACGCGCATATTTTCTGCGCCTCGTCCGTACATACGGCGATACAGTCCTTTATCACCGTCATCGGCAATGAACCTGCGTTTGAAGCGAAAATTCTGCAGCGTGGATAAATCTTCCGACGCGTAGAAAACGACATCTCCGCCTTTACCGCCGTCGCCGCCGTCCGGGCCGCCGTTGGTGACATACTTCTCCCTGTGAAAAGACACCATCCCGTTGCCGCCGTTTCCGCCCTTTACAAAAATCTTCGCTTGATCAATTAGCATTACGTTCTCCTCTATTTGCTTTTCCATTCAAAAAAGGCCCAGCCAATGAAAAGATCATCCGGCCGGACCTTTTAAAACACTATTGCTTACCAGTGAAACTTCTTACTCGACCGGATAAACACTGACTTTTTTTCTGTCTCTGTCCAGACGCTCATATTTGACGCGTCCGTCGATTTTGGAAAAAAGAGTGTCGTCTGATCCGATACCGACATTCGTTCCCGGGTGAACTTTCGTTCCGCGCTGTCTGATAAGAATGTTGCCTGCAATAACTGTCTGTCCGTCACCCTTCTTTGCACCAAGGCGCTGGGAGGCGGAATCACGGCCATTCTTTGTGGATCCCATTCCCTTCTTATGTGCGAAGAGCTGTAAATTCATCTTGATCATATCTTACACCTCCAACGTATCGTCTTCTGCTGTTGTTACTTGTATGAACTGATTCCCGTAGTCTGCGCGAGCTGATTCTTCCAGTAAAAGGAAGCCGATTTCGACTGTCCTCATAATGATCTGCGAAGAATGAAGCTGTGCATTATTCAGTGAAGAGACCGGCAGTGTTATCGTAGAGAAAGGAACGGAATTCCCGTCGCTGTCCTCGACAATGCGGTAGAAATCACTCAATCCGCACATCTGATGCAATGCCTCTATCGCTGTATATACAAGAGTGGAGACTCCGGCACAGATAATATCTCTGCCTTCTTCTGCAAACCCGGAGTGATCTGACACGGAAAGTGAAGCGATCTGTCCGGACGTATTCTTGTGTATTTCCACAGTTATCATGTCAAAGTACTCTTCTTCCTATCAGGCGTTGATCGCCGTGATACGAACGCGTGTATAAGGCTGTCTGTGTCCGTTCTTGCGACGGTAACCCTTCTTTGCCTTGTACTTGTAAATAACAATCTTCTTGTTCTTGCCCTGTCTGACAATCTCTCCGGTTACTTTCGCAGTACTGACTGCGTTTCCGGCCTGAAGTCCTGATTCGCTGCCGATCGCAAGAACTGTGTCAAAAGTCACAGTCTCACCGGACTCGCCCTCAAGCTTCTCAATGAAAATCTCTTCGCCTACAGTCACTTTGTACTGTTTGCCGCCTGTTACAATAACAGCATACATAATTTGTTTTCCTCCTGTTCTTCCAGTCTCGCTGGCCATCCAAGGCAGTCGTTTTGCGACATTTAAAGCCCGGCGCACGCGGTCACCGAACAAGAATACCACGCGGGTACCTTCGTGTCAATTATTTTCCGGAGAGATCTAAAACAGATGCGCCGTAATCAATCGACGCCTTTAACTGGATCACGCGGCCGTCTCCGTTATAGATTCCGGACATGCGTTCTATCAGCATATTGGCGGCTGTCAGGCCGATTTTCCGGATCGGCTGCACACCGATCGTAAGCTTCGGGTGATAAATGCGCGCGATCGTTTGATTCTCGAAACCGACGAATGAGATATCCTCCGGAATCCGGATTCCGTGTTCGTTCATGTACATAAGGGCTCCGACCGTCAAATCATATCCGGTAGTAAAGACAGCCGTTGGCGGTTCAGGAAGATGCATAAAGTGCTTCATTCCTTCATATCCGCTCGATTCCGAAATGCTGATCAGGTGAACATACTTATCGGAAAAATCGATGTGCGATTTTTCAAGTGCCTTCCTGTATCCGGCAACACGGTCATCCGTTGTCAAAACACCCGCCGCACCGCTTATCAGGCCGATTCTTCTATGCCCCATCTCAATGAAGTGCTGCGTTATCTGGCGTGTTATATCCGCATTGTTAATCAGAACGCTGTCATGTGTGTGGTCGCCCACCTGCACGTCGACAAAAACAATCGGGGTTTTCTGCCGGTCGGCCCTTTCAAGATCGCTCAATTTTACATTGATCGGCTGCATAATGATGCCGTCAACCTGCTTATTCATTAGAAATTCCAACTTCGTTCTGGCACTGTTCGGATCAAGAACGGAGTAATCGCAGATGATCGTACTGTATCCGTGTTTGAAGAGTTCACTATCGATGGATGACAGAATGGAGACGCCGTAATAGTCAGCAAGGCTCGGAATTAATACGCCGACCGTCATGCTTCGGCGGGTTTTCATACCGCGGGCCACAGTATTCACCTGATAATTCAGTGTTTTTATGGCCTCCTCAATGGAAAAACGGTTGTCATCAAGTACATTTCCGCCATTGATGAATTTGGAAACAGTAGCTATCGATACTCCCGCTCTTTTTGCAACATCTTTGATGGTTGACGACATGCTCCTTACCCTCCTGTCTGGCGTACAAGTCCGGTTCATTTTATCCGAAAGCTATGATCAGATATACGGCTGAAAAAACAAGCGCCGCAAATCCGTCCGCACCGCTCGTCCGCCGGAAAATGTGTCGAATCCAAAGACTGATGAGCAGCCCGGCAAGCAAAAACAGGCTTTTTGCAGCAAGAAGCTGGAACCCGGCCAGAATCGAAAACAGCAGAATGCCCGCATAAGGAATCCATATGGATATCAGGCGATTCCCGTTACCGGTGACTTTTCCGGATGAAGAATCCTCCGGGTCCGATTGAAAGACGGTATCCGAAGCAAGTCGGATCCATACACATGCAAAAACAAGAACAACACATAACAGCAGCAGGGCACCGCTCCATCCGGATACCGGCCGAAGAAACGAGAACGTGTACATGGCGCGAAACATCAATATGCCCGCAACTGTCAGAAACGCCAGCAATCCGCTGAAGAGCATGCGCTTATACCTGATTTGCGGCACAATCCGCGCTTCCGGGAAAAATCGAATCATAAAGACGGCACACACTGCATAATAAACTACCGGCCACGCCGCAAGAAAGGCCACAACAAGTCCGGGCTTCACATATTGCAGCACAATGAGAACAGTCAGGAACAATACGGCCGAAAGCAGGGTCACCAGCGACATGACCCGCGAAAAACGAAAATACTTCGCGCGGGTTGCGGATACGGGGATTCTCCGGATAACGGCATCTTCAGCACCCTCGACGGGGCTCCCGGACTTTCCTGCCCCGCTTTTCCCTTTCGGAATGGATGAAAAAAACAGCAGCAGCCCTGATGCAAAAACCACAGCTGCGAGAATCTTCATTACATGGATCCCGGCAACCGGAGACCGGTAATCCGGTGCATCAGCAGAGGATGTGCCGGTCACAAATGTGTCGATGTACTCTGCGATTTTTATCTGTACCTGCGGGAGATATGCGAGCAAATTATGTTGTATTTCCGTATCGCCCGGAAGACTCCATTGGCTCAGATACCTCGTGCCGTCCGGAGAAATGTGAACGGTGTCTGTCAGGATCCCTTTATCCCGAAGTCCCGGAAACAAAGTTGTATCCTCTCCGGATAGTCTCTCAAAAAGGGACGCGGCGTATTTCGTGTTTACATCAAAAATGGCTGTCGGAATATCCGGGCTGTGCGTGCCGAACGGTTCAATGGCATCCGCACGGGCAAGTGTCGGGGACAGCAGCACAACGGCTTCCATACCAGGCAGAGTCCGGGACGCTGTTAAGGCCGGAATACAGGCGTCTTTCCATGCGAGCAGAATCACATGATCCGATCCGGTACGAGCAGCGGCGGAAGCAATTTGGTTCTGCTGATCCAACGAAGATATGCCGGGATCTACGACCAGTGATGATGGCACAATGTGCATTTTCGAAAACAGCGCATCAAAATCCGACCTCGGAAATTCGCCGGAGTCCATTGAAAGAATAAGAACCGCATACGAATCCCGGGATGCTGCCCGGGATGGCTGCAGGAGGGAAAAGGAAAACAAATAACACAGAATCAGAATGGCCAGCAGCATGGATCCAAGACCCAGATATCGAATCGTTTTGACATGTGTCATGATTTCTCCCTTCCTGATGAAAGATTTCTAAAATAAAAGAGCAGACCGCCTCTTCTCAAGAACAGTCTGCTTCTCAAGTGCACATTCATTCCTGATTATGGAGTATCAATGACAATGCTCTGTCCGGAAAGACTCTTGGTCTCTTCATGATGAGGCTCATTCGCCAGATACTCTGCCAGGGCTGACTGGTATTTTTCTAGGACCGCTCGGGAAAGCTCCTCGCGGAATTCTGAATGGATCGGGTGAACAATGTCCTTAAAATCGCCTTCCTGTGTTCTGCGGCTTGGCATTGCGATGAATAGTCCGTTGGAGCCCTCGATTACTTTGACATCGTGTACGACAAAGGCATTGTCAAAAGTGATCGAAACAATGGCTTTCATCTTGCTTTCCAGTGATATTCTGCGAATAATGATACCGGTGATTTCCATGCGTCTACCTCCATTGGTCCCGCGAATCTGTCAACGTGCTGTCCGTCTTCATTCTATATATCGCTATCGACGTCAAGACGTTACATGCATTGTAACCCAGTTTGCCCGGAGTTCATACAGAACGCCCGGATTTTCTATTAATCAAACAAATAAAGAAACCTTGATTGTGCAGAGTACACAAAGTTCATCATATGCGTGTGCAAAATCAAATCCTTGAGTATAATGCTAGAGGAAGCTTCGTGATTGCAGCGATATATACGCTCCGATCCGGGAAAGAAGGATGACATGACATTGCAGGAGACTTCGACTACAACCGTACATTCCTCATCGGGGAAGCAGGACCTGTCCTTTCTTCCGCCGCACGCACACATATATTTTGTAGGTATCGGCGGAATCAGCATGAGCGGATTGTCGGAGATTTCCGTACAGCTCGGATACAAGGCCGCCGGTTCCGATATGCATCTGACCCACCGCACTCAGTATCTGGAAGATAAGGGCATTCCTGTTTTCGCAGGTCATGCAGCGGCAAATCTGATTTGTTTCCAACCGGATCTCGTTGTTCATACCGCAGCCATCCTGCCGGGCAATCCCGAGTTGGCTTATGCTCGTGCCCACGGTATTCCCTGTGTGGACCGTGCACGTTTCCTTGGATATCTTACGGCAGGATTTGATCAGGTCATCAACATATCCGGCACACACGGGAAAACGACAACAACGTCTATGGCCGCACTTATCCTGATTGCTTCCGGCATGGAGCCAACGGTCCATCTCGGTGCAGAACTCGACGCATTCGGAAGTACCGTTCACATGGGAAAACCTCACGGGTTATTTGTATCGGAAGCATGTGAGTACCAGCGGTCATTTCTGCAGTTCTATTCAACAACCGCCGCCATTACCAATATCGATTATGATCACGTCGACTGCTTTGCCAATCTGTCCGAAGTCATCGATGTTTTTGCCGAATTCTCACAGAAACTCCCCTCTGCCGGGACGCTCGTCATTCCGGCCTTCGACCCGAATGTTGCAGAAGCCGTCCGCCGGATGCCCAAATATCGCGAGCCGCTGGGTCTGTCCATGCCCCGCATCGTCACGACCGGCAAGAAGGGCGACATTTTCGAAGTTACAGGGGAACCGGCTGATGTCTATGCCGATCTGATTACGTATCATGACGGTTATCCCGAATTTGATGTCTATATCGATCAAATCTTCTATGCCCATATAGCGCTCCGTGTTCCGGGCGATCACAATGTGTACAACGCCCTTACAGCAATTGCCTGTGCGTATCTCAACGGCGGCACAGCAAAGGCTGCCGAGGATGTGCTTTCCTCCTTTACCGGAGCGGAAGGAAGATACTCGATCAAGGGGACATACAAAGGCGCAACCGTTGTCGCAGATTACGCACACCACCCCGCTGCCGCCCGTGCGACCCTGGCCGCAGCTTCTCATATTCCGCACAAGAAGACCTGGGTAGTCTTCCAGCCTCTGACCTTCAATCGCACGGAAGTACTTTTTGATGATTTCGTCACAAGTCTTCTGCCCTGCGAACATGTTCTGTTTGCAGAAATCTTCTCAGACCGCGAAATTAATCCGGGAACGATTTCCTCCTCCATGCTGGCTGACAAAATTAACAAGCTGGGCGGCAAGGCAGAGTTTTTTGCCGATAAGAAAGATATCATCCGCCGTCTGGATGAGTGGGTCAGCGAGGGCGACTTGATTCTGGTTCTGGGTCCGGAAGATATTCGCGAACTTGCGGATGAACTGATACGGATTGAAAACGCGAAATAATCCTTACATGTCTACTATGTTTT
>JADGQQ010000134.1 GCA_017881645.1 Clostridia bacterium | reverse complement strand
TCCGGTGCCATGGATCCGGCATCCGTCTCCAACGCTGTGGATGCAGCGGATCTGATTCTTCTGGACATCAAGGCCTTCGATGATCAGACAGCTCTGTCTCTCTGCGGCACTAATACGAAAAATGCATGGAATCTTCTTGCATATTGCGAGCAGACAAAAAAGCCCGTGTGGATCCGGCACGTGCTGGTCCCTGGCGAAACAGTATTTGAAAAGAACAGTAACGGAGATATTTTCCTAACCGAAAAAGAATTCCTGGACGGAAATCCACAGATTACGGAAGGAGCCGCCCGATTAGCAAAATATGACTGCATCGAGAGGATTGATCTGCTTCCGTTTCATAAGCTCGGAGAATTCAAATGGGAAAATATGGGGATCCCGTTCACTCTTAAAGACACCCCCGAACCGCTGGAATCAACAGCAGTTTGGGCCGCGCGTGCATTTGCCCGTCAGGAATAACAGGACGTAATGTAGTCAGACACAAGCTTTGACACTTGCCCGATCAGATCCTGCGCTTTCGCGCCGTCGCCTGATTCCGTCATTACGCAGAGAATATAATCTTCCTGAGCAAAAACAATTCCGACGTCATTATTGGAACCGTAAGAAGGGTTGAATCCGACCTTGTGTGCAACCGGATAGGCAGACGGTACACCGGCCGGAATACCCCAATTGTATTCCGTATGACTTAAATCATCGATCAGCACTGCATAATCATCCGGAGATGCTTCACTCAATGTATACAGGTCCTTTGCATACATCGCCAGATCGGCCGCGGAGGTCCGCTGCTTTCCGCTCTGTGTCTGTCCAAGATAGTCCGTATAGGATGCGGCGATGCGGTAATTAACCACGGCACTGATTCCTGACATGTACTCGTTGACTTTATCCACTCCGCCCAAATAGCGAAGAATCATATTGGTCGCACAGTTGTCGCTGATCGTGATGGACAGGTGGGACAAATCGCTGAGCGTATAGGAAGTCCCGTCGGCGGATGTCTGGATGGAACCGGTACCCGCTTCGAAATCTCCCTGCGGATACGGTGCCGAGTTGTATTGCATAGCCGTGTCCATGGACAGGAGTCCGGCGGCAGCCTGCTTATACAAATCCGTGTTGAATGCGATCTTTATGGAACTGGCGGCGACCATCGGGGAACTTTCGTTGTATCCCAGCGTCTCACCGTTGGCGAGATTCACATAGTATGCGGAGTATCTGCCGCTTTGCGAATCCAGCAGCGTGGAAATGGCACTCTTAAGCGAAGCAAGAGCCGCTGTCCGCTGTTCAGGCGTGACGGTCTGCGAAGAAGAGTCATTCGGAACGGTTGAAGAGGTCTGACTGGACTCCGTTCCGGTCAAAACGGGCGCAGAGGATACATCTGCAACGGATGATACCGTTGTTTGCGTAACCGATGACGGGTTTGCACTTCGATTCATTAGGCTGACAATAAAATAGACACCTGCTATTACGGATAAAAAACAAATCGTAATACACAGTCCTACGATGATTCTTCTTTGTCTTCTCATTCTTCTTCTTCGAATTCCGTATATATTGTTCACTCTGTCATTTTTCATTTGCATTTTAATCAAACGGCGAACCGTCGACCCTTTCACACAATTTGATTTCGTTTCTGCAAATTGGAAGCAGGAACTTAGCAAATTATACATCGAGAATCTTCGTGTGAAAAGGAAATTATGAAACAGACGGCTTTTTCGAAAATGAGGTCTTCAAGAAAACGCATATAATAATATACAGATCGATATTTGATTGAGACTATGAATATGATATGATCAAAATAGTAAAAGGAAATTGCTTTTAGCTACACGCGGTTTCGATATTGAACCAAAAGGATAAATGGGGGGTAGTGTTATGTTTTGTTCTCGTTGCGGTACTCAGATTCCGGAAATTGCAAATTTCTGCCCGGTCTGCGGGACTACGGCAGCCAAAGTCGACGCCGTACCTTCAGCATCAACTTCGGGAACAATCATTCAGCCGGCTGCTGCCATAGTGACTCCGGCACCCGTCGCAGCGCCCATATCAGCGCCCATATCAGCACCCGCCGCAACTCCCGTTTCGGCGGCTCCCGTAATGATACAGACCGCTTCACCGGCAATTGTACCGGCTGCTTCTCAGGGGATGGCACCCGCTTATTTGCCGGATTATCAGACTCCGCTGCCAACCGCACAAATAACGAAAAAGAAAGGCTCGAACAAAAAACTGATTCTTATCGCAGCAGCAGCAATCGTTGCCGTGCTTCTTGTTCTGGCGGGTGTGTTTCTTTTCAAATCATTCACATCCAACAAATCCGGTAATGGATATCCGCAATCATCGAGTCTTCTCATAATTTCCGAACAGAACCAAAGTCTGATATACGGAAGCGGAAATAAAGCCATCAAAATAGACGGATTCATTTCCGATTTCAAGTATTCCATGGACGGGAAATCCGCGGCTCTTGCGATGGATCCCGGTGATTCGGGCACATACAGAGTCGCATACTGCAACGGGTCTAAGGTAGTTGATGTTGCGGATGACGTATCGGCATATACAATTTCGTCTTCCGGCAACAAAATACTGTATCTTACGGATTACGACAGCAGTTCACAGACCGGCGTTCTGTATCTATATGATACAAATAGCAAGAAATCGGTAAAAGTTGCCAAGGATGCCTATTCGGAATTTACCGTTTCCCCGGACGGCGGATCCATTGCCTATGTTTCGGACGTGACACTCGATGATTACGGGTCGATATCGGGTCTGACAGGGTATATAAAAATCGGCGACAAGAAAGCTGAAAAACTGGATCAGGACCAGTATGTTATCGCGATTTCAAACAGCGGTTCCTATCTCTACTATATGGATGCTGATTTTACCTATTCGGGAACAACATCTCTGTACCTTCGTCATGGAAAGACGGACAATAAGATCAGTAAGGTCAGCCCTGCCTCCGGATTCTATCTGAACAAAGATTACTCGGAAATTGTATTCGTTTCCGGATCGAATACGTATATCAGCGTAAACGGCAACAACAAGGAAAAGATCGTCACATCCTCAAATTCGGGTCTGATCTTGCCTTCGAAAATTCAGTATTACTATAACTCGATTTCTTCGGCATATGCTTATGTGGTCAATGTCCCGTCACTTCTGGACAATCTGTATCTTTCATCCAATGATGACTACAGTGCAACGAGTATTGTCTATGTTGACAAGAATGCAAATTCCAATGATATTGACAAATTCGGATCCCAGTATGCATATTTCCTGTCAGGCGACGGGAAGTCATTATATTTTATCGATGAATCTGAACAGCTTGTGATCTACAAGAATGTCCGTAACCTGAAAGCCGATCCCGTGAAGATCAAATCAAATGAGGACGTGCAGGCTTTCGACGTGACGCCGGATCAGAGTGCGGTGTATTTTGTCGATGTTGACAATACCCTGTGGGTGGCTCGCGGAAGCAGCAAGCCGGTGAAGGTGGATGAGAATGTCGATACAAGTTATCTGACCATATCCGCGGATGGCAAGGGTCTGTATTATCTGAAGGATTATACATATAACAGCGACACGTATATTGGCGTGGGAACGCTCTGTTATGTCGAAAACAAGAAGAGCGCAAAGCCGGACACGATCGCAGAGGATGTCAGCGGAATCGATGTATCGGAATATGGAACCGTTTATTATGTATTTGATCATTATGACGATGCTACAAGTCAAAATATCGGGAATGCCTATCTGAGTCTTAACGGCGGAGATTTCAAGTCGGTTTCCGGGGATGCTGTAATCTGGTAAATGTATCCTCTCAGCGGTCGCGCACAGAATTTCTCGATAGCCGCCGGCAAAGCGGATACAGTCGTTCCAACCATAGAAAACATTATGCCGTACGGGACAGATTATCATCTGTTTAAGGGATATCTGGACATGGCTGCGGACTATGCCAAGGCATGCGTAAAGGATGACGGGACACCTATCCCCATCCTCTATCGCACCTGACACGAGCGCGCCAACTATCTGTACTGGAGAGCGATAAACGAAAAAAACTGTTAATAGATCTTTAAATCATCATTTTTTCGTGTGATAATTAAAAGTAATATAGAAGTGTGAGGTGCGTAATAGAAATAGCGTATGATAGAGGAAACGGCATGAATTGCATGATGTATGTTGGTGTGTTTTGCAATTCACAGGTTTCTGACATGCACCCCGTTTTCGGAAGGCATGCAATTACGGGATCTATTTCAAATCATGGAGGAGGACAGCTACATGTTGTTTTACGATTATGAGGCCGGGAAGAAGCGAATTGACTGTATTTTGGCGAGTCAGATCGAAATTGTCGAACAGGACAAAATACCTCCGGAAGATGTTTTGGTAATGCGGAAGGGATACTATGGACTTGTTACCGCATTATATGTGAATATCAGAGCGTCAACCGCGCTTTTTTCGGATGAAGACAAGCTGCAGACAGCGAAAATAATCCGCAGTTTTACATCGGAAACCATCGAAATACTGCGCGGGTTTGATTTCGAGCGTGAGATTGGAATCCGTGGCGACTGCATATATGCGATTTATACGACTCCGCTGCAGACGGATGTAAACATCGTTCTTGATATCGCCTGCTATGTGAATACATTTATGAAAATGCTCAATCTGCAGCTGGCCAAGCGGGAGCTGCCTCCGATATCCGTCGGTATCGGAATTGCGACGGATCGTGAAATGGTAATCAATGCCGGCCGTAAAGAAGTTGGCATCAATGACCGGATCTGGATTGGAAATGCAGGGAAAGATGCACTCAATTTGTCCTATGTCGGGAACAAGGACGGCGTTGAGCCCATCGTGATGTCAGATGCTACCTTTGACAGCATCATCGGACATTATCTTTCGGAATACGGCGAAAAAGCCAGAGAATGGTTTTTCCAGAGATCGACGCAACATTTGGGAACATTTTATGATACAGGTCTTATCATTTCTGATTACAGCGAATGGATTGAGAAGGAATTTCACGATATAAGAGTCTTCAGGGATGAATTTGAGGAACTTCTCGTCCAATATTCCTGATCCTTTCAGGGTGCGGTCCACAAAAAAGAAATTCTTAAAAACGGAGCGCAAACAGAAAGCTGATTCCTGCACGAAGTCTTCAATCAGGTATCCAACAAAAAATGACCAACAAAAACGCCCTGTCGCAGAATGAACTGCTGCAGGGCGTTTCATCTGCGGGAAATCCGACCGGAGTCTATTCTTCTTTCTGACCGATGTCACCGCGCTGCTTCAAATCAATGACAATCCGGTCGTAGAATTCCTTATCAATTTTATACTTAAATTGATAAACGATGAATCCGATGACAAT
>JADGQQ010000133.1 GCA_017881645.1 Clostridia bacterium | reverse complement strand
GTATGCAAACAGTTTTTCCGCCTCATTCTGCACTTCAGCCGGTGTTTCGAGCGGCTTCTGACACAGCATTTCCATTTCGTGAATATTCGGCTTGATGGCTCCGGGCCCCGATAGGATTCCTTTACGGAATAATTCCCCGTCTGCATCAAGAATCGTATCAGCGCCTCTGCCCTTTACGAGTGCAATCCATTTCCGGTAAATATCCGTATCCACATTCGGAGGTACGCTTCCGGAGAATACGACCAGATCGCCCGGCCCCACTCTCTGCAGCAGACGATTTTTCAGATCGTCGACAGCGGAAGGCGGCGCCTCCGGACCGTGTTCGTTCAGATCCGTGTGCGTCCGGCGAAGCGGATCGATGATTTTCACGTTCGTGCGCGTCTCTCCCGGCGTATAGACAAAATCACAGACGATCCCCTGCTCCTGAAGACTTTCCTCAATCAGCTGCCCGGTGCGGCCGGACAGGAAGCCCATCGCAGCGCACGGAAAACCGAGGCACCGGACGACTTTGGCTACATTGACGCCTTTCCCTCCGGCATCGATCCGGACCGTCTCTATCCGGTTCACCCGGTCGACCGCAAAATCGGATATCTGAACCGTCTTATCAAGCGCGGGATTGAGGGTTACCGTAATAATCATTTTGCCTCCAGTAGAATGGATCCGGACGCATTGCGGATGCCCGACCAGGAAGCACACCCGGTCGTCCAGATCCGCTTCGCGTCATTTCCGAAATAGAGAATCATTTTGCCAGGCACTGTGCCAATCATATCGTGTTCCTCTGTGCCCTTTTCTGCATGTCCGGTTCTATCTGTACAGATTCCGCAAAAAGTGCCTATTTCATCTCCAGAATGTCCAATACGTAATTCGGCAAAGCAAAAGCCCCCGTATGCAGACGGGTGTTGTAGTATCGTGTGGCAATCCCCAGAGCATTCCATGCCGCAGCATCGAGATCCTTAACCGGATCGATTTTTTTGGATGCAAATCCAAACAGCCAGTGTCCCGACGGGTAGGTCGGAATATGCGCCTGATAGACTTCGCACACCGGGAAGAATTCGACAATACGAGTATGCGCACGCTTCATTGCTTCCGCGTCTTTCTCATAGTACGGGCTCTCGTGCTGGTTGACCAGAATCCCGTCCTCTTTGAGGGCCTTATAACAGTTGCCGTAGAATTCTTTCGTGAAAAGCCCTTCGCCCGGTCCGAACGGATCCGTCGAATCGACGATGATCAGGTCGTATTCGTTTTCGCGGGTACGGATATAGCGAAGCCCGTCCTCGAAATACATATGCACCCGCGGGTCGCCGAACTTCCCCGCCACCTGCGGAAGATATTCCCGGCACACTGTTACAACGCGTTCGTCAATCTCGACGAGGTCAATGCATTCGATATCGTCATAGCGGGTCAGCTCCCGCACCGTTCCGCCGTCTCCTCCGCCGATGACCAGCACTTTCCGGATTTTCGGATTTGAAGCCATCGGTACGTGAACCATCATTTCATGATAGATGAACTCATCTTTTTCCGTAAGCATCATCAGGCCGTCGAGCGTGAGGAACCGGCCGAATTCTTCCGACTCGAAAACATCAATCTGTTGGAATTCCGTCTGTTCGGTAAACAGCATTTTATCCACTTTAATGGAAAAACGGACGTTCGGCGTGTGTTCTTCCGTATACCAAAGTTCCATATAACCC
The DNA here is from genome assembly GCA_017881645.1 of Clostridia bacterium. Taxonomy (GTDB): domain Bacteria; phylum Bacillota; class Clostridia; order Saccharofermentanales; family Saccharofermentanaceae; genus Firm-13. Next base: position 3,628 of record JADGQQ010000133.1, on the reverse strand, counting down.
TCCGGTCTGTATTGTTCGCAAATATGCGAGCTGTCCTATTCCTTAACGACGCCGATGATTTCGGCATTTGGGTCTTCCGTGCCTGTCAGAAAACATCCTTTTGCTTTGGCATATATAATGTAATCAATGATTTCCTGTGTAACGAGTTCACCGGGTGCAATGATCGGAATCCCGGGCGGATAACACATAATGGAGTCCGTACAGATCCGACCCGCGCTTTCCGTAAGACGCGACGGCTCCTTATTTGCATAGAACGCCTTCTGCGGCGTCATGCACACCTGCGGATGAATATATTCATGGTCGAAAAGTCCGGCCGGGTCTTTGGAGTAACGCCGCTTGATTTCGGCCAGCGCGCTGACGAGCCGTTCGATTTCGCGTTCCCGGTCGCCGACGGAAATGACCGCAAGGAAGTTCCCGAGATCTCCGAACTCCACCTGTATGCCGTACTCGTCACGCAGCAGGTCATATACTTCAATTCCGGCCAACCCGATGGAACGGGTAAATACCGACAGCTTCGTTGTGTCAAAGTCGAAGATCGTATCACCGTTGACTCTTTCCTTCGAAAAAGCATAATAGCCGCCGATTCCGTTAATCTCATCGCGTGCATACTGCGCCAGCCGGATCACGTTGCCAAAAATCTCTTCTCCGTGCAGTGCGAGATTCCGCCGCGACAGATCCAGCGAAGACATAAGGAGATAAGACGCGCTCGTTGTCTGTGTCAGATTCAGAATCTGCAGCAGGTATCCTTCCCGCTCACCGGGTCCGGCCAGCAGAAACGAACTCTGTGTCAGTGACCCGCCGGTCTTATGCATGCTGACCGATGCAAGATCCGCTCCGGCGGCCATCGCCGATACCGGGAGATGTTCGTTAAAGTAAAAATGCGTCCCGTGTGCCTCGTCCACCAGCACCTTCATGCCGTGGCTGTGCGCAAGATCCACGATCGCCCGCAGATTCGAGCAGACACCGTAATACGTCGGGTTATTCACCATGACGGCTTTTGCTTCCGGATGCGCAAGAATCGCCTTCTCCACATCGGCAATCGCCATCCCCAGCGGGATGCCCAGTTCCGTGTCCACGCCGGGATTCACGTATACCGGAACCGCGCCGCAGAGAACAAGAGCTGCAATTGCGCTCTTATGAACATTTCTCGGAAGAATAATCTCATCTCCGGGGTGGCAGACGCTCAGAATCATGGCCTGCACCGCCGCCGTTGTCCCGTTTACGATGAAAAAAGCATGAGCTGCGCCGAAGGCCTGTGCAGCCAGTATCTCCGCATCCCGTATCACGGAAACCGGATGGCTCAGATTGTCGAGAGGTTTCATGGAATTTACATCCACGGAAAGGCAGGCCTTGCCGAGAAATTCGGTAAGTTCCGGATTCCCGCGGCCCTGCTTATGTCCCGGCACGTCAAAAGGAACCACGCGCATGGATTTGTATTGCTGGAGAGCTTCATAGATCGGAGCACTTTCCTGCGAAAGCGCCCCTTGACCCGAAGAAAAAGCATTCATTTCCGACTCCTCTTCCCGATCAGTAAATATTCATTCCACTGAATATTTCGATCATCTCACGACGCAGATTGCTCGTAATGGACAGACGCTGTTTGGGCGAAAGTTCAAGCACATCCTTGTTGAAAAGGTAGTTCTGAAGCTCAATTTCTTTGATGAGCATTTTCGTGTGAAAAATATTCGCCTGATAGACGTTGACATCAATCGCGTCATACGTCTCGAGCGTCTTGTCGTCAATGTAGTCCTGAATGGATGTAATGTCGTGGTCGATATACAGCTTTTTGCCGTTCACGTCGCGTGTAAATCCACGCACACGATAGTCTATCGTCATAATATCGGAATCAAAGCTCCCGATCAGATAATCCAGTGTCTTCAGCGGAGAAATCTTCCCGCAGGTAGATACGTCGATATCGACCCGGAATGTCGCAATGGAATTATCGGGGTGATACTCAGGATATGTATGCACGGTCAGATGGCTCTTGTCCAGATGTCCCGCCAGTGTATCCTTGGGCGTGAGTGCAAACCCCTTACCCCGGTTGCAGGATCCGTTGATCAGATCATCGGACATGAATTCCTCGGTGACAAGCAGCGTAACGCTGGCGCCCTGCGGATCATAATCCTGTTTTGAGATGTTCAGCACATGTGCCCCGATCATGGAAGTAACTTCACATAAGATCTTTGTCAGACGATCAGAATTGTACTGTTCGTCTACGTATGCAATGTAGTCTCTTTGCTCTTTCTCACTTTTGGCATAGCAAACATCATAGATGTTGAAGCTAAGTGTTTTTGTGAGGTTGTTAAAGCCGTATAGCGTCAGCTTTTTTTCCAACCCTATCATCACAACCTTTCCTGTTTAAAATTATAGTATTTCACGTGAGAATAGTACGGGGAAAAGCCCGTCCTGTCAATGGTTTGGGGGGAATTCCCCGCGAGACCCGGAATCGCGCCGTTTTCAAGAAGCTTCCGCACAAAGAAGAAAGCCCCCCGATAATTCTCCGTACCGCTCTGCAGCAATTAGGTGAAAATCGAAAGGCTTTCAGCAAATTCCATGTTCCTTCAGTTGATGTCCTGTCCCGGAAAGTCGAATGATTCCGTCACAGCGTCAAAATCGATTAATATCCCAGTTCTTTCAGAACACTGGTAATTTCACTCTTGTCGCCGGTCGTTACATCTGCGCAGACGATTGTATTGTCTGTGCGGGAAATTACGCCGAACTCATCCGAGTTCTCCACTACGTATTTTGAATAGTTTGCAACGATCTTTTCGGATGACTTCGAACTATCGGTCTTGATGCTGTCCAGATCCGTCTTCAGGCTGTCATAAGCTGCCTTTGCATCCGCAGCCGAGCCGAATTCCATGAAAATAAGTACAACGGAAGAATCGTCATTGTACGCGTAAAAGGCCTTATCCGCCTTATACGTGTCAGCGACATCGGAAGATTCCTCAACGGTGTATTTGTTGTCTTCCATTACTGATGTAAATTTGTCCGATGAAATGGCGGTGCGATTTGCAATCCCGCAGCCGGCGAGCGAAAAGGCCAGGACCGAAGCGACCAACAAAGAAATGACTTTTTTAGATATTTTCATATTGAAAACCCCTCCTTACATGAATGAACTCATTGTATCATGAGTTTGTATGTTTTCGAAAGACATTCTCTTCAAATTGCATTAGAATAAATCATTTTCCGCACCCGGATTCGCATGTGCTGCAGTCACCGCAGAGATCCATCAGCGGCATTGTCCGGAATCCGTTCATTACACAGGAAATCACGGTGCCGTCCGGTGCGAAGCGCAGCGAATTGCTGTCACCGTGCAGTCCGGCCGCGTCCATATCGTAGGCAATTTCTTCAGGATCAGCTCCGGGAATCCGGACCGGTTCCGCAGGTTCTACACTTTGGATCGCTCCGCTCTCGTAAAAAGAGACGCCAATCCGCACGGGAATGCGGCCGGCCGGCGTGGAAATCTCATACACATCCTCCGGCCAGAACGTCAGGCTTCGCAGGCTCCCGGAAGGGTAGAATCGAAAAATCATGACCCGTGCAGTCAGCGACTGGTCTCCCCATGCGACGTTATATTCCGAAGACAGCGACTTTTCGTCTTTCTCACTCCAGTATCCGGATATTT
>JADGQQ010000132.1 GCA_017881645.1 Clostridia bacterium | reverse complement strand
ACCCGACTTGCGACCCGTCTCCGCGAAGCAGGGAAAATTGTATATGGTATTGGTGAGAAGAAGACACCGTCACCATTTATTGCAGCCTGCGACCGTTTCATTTACCTCGAAATTCTCGGTGTGAATCGCACTGAAGTATTTCAGTCCGCTCAGGAGACACTGGACGCACCTGTACATCGGTATTCGCAGGATGAGAAGGCAATGAAGCAAGATGTCTACAAAACTCCGCAGCGCTCGATCGGTCCGATCGATTCATCGACCATCAATCTGATAACGAGTTCCATTGCGGATTTGGCGGATGATAACGGCTGGGCTTTTCTTGGAGCGGTCGGCAATCTTGTTTTGAAAAAGAGACCTTCCTTTGATTCCAGAAACTTCGGCTTTGCAAAACTGTCGCAGATGATCCGATCCATAGACGGGATTGAGTGCGAAGAACGCATTAACGAGAAGAACCCGCTAGTCACACTTATCTATATCCGCAATGTGGAGGATGTTTGAAGATGACACGTGCGAGCGGTGCGCTTCTGCACATTTCTTCTCTTCCGGGTCCGTTCGGAATCGGATGTTTCGGAGATGAAGCGCTTCAGTTCGCTCAATTGCTTCATGCGGCGGGCTGCCGGTACTGGCAGGTGCTTCCTTTCACGCAGACCGGCAACTGTGATTCTCCATACCAGAGTTTCTCAGCTTTTGCCGGAAACGAATTGTTTATTGACCCCCGGCAGCTCCACGCAATGCAGCTGCTCTCCGATGATGATCTTGCCGGAACCCAATATTACGGCGCGGAATTTGCCGTCGACTTTGACTGGGTCCGGATAAATCGTCAGAACATGCTGCAGCGGGCTTTCGAAAATATTTCGGAGGATATTGAGTCCTGTATCCTGAAATTCCGTAAAGAGAATTTCTGGCTCGACGATGTCGCGCTGTTCCTGACAATACGGGAGATGCAGGATGATAAGCCCTGGTGGGAATGGGATGAGAAGGAATGCCGGCAGCATGATCCCCGTGCACTGGATGCAGTCAGAATTCGCATGCATGACAGATATTTCTATTATTGCTTCGTTCAATACATATTCTTCAGCCAATGGCTGGAGTTGAAGCAGAAAATCAACGACATCGGAATTTCCATCATCGGAGATATCCCGATTTATGTGTCGGCAGACAGCGCCGATGTGTGGTCGAACGCCGGTTTGTTTCAAGTGAATCCGGACCACAGTTTTTCAAGAGTATCAGGTGTCCCGCCGGACTATTTCAGTAAAGACGGTCAATTGTGGGGAAATCCGCTTTATCGGTGGGAAGCGCACGCAAAAGACGGTTATGACTGGTGGATCAAGCGGCTCGCAGTCAATTTTCTTCTTTTTGATAAAGTCCGGATTGATCATTTCCGGGGATTTTATGAATACTGGAGCATTGCTGCAGAAGAAGATACGGCAAAAAACGGTATATGGGTTTCCGGACCGGGGATGGATTTTTTCAGGAGACTGGCGGAAATATATCCGGATGCACCGATCATCGCAGAGGATTTGGGAGAGGTAGATGATGCGGTGCGGTCCTTTCTCACTGAAACCGGGTTCCCGGGAATGCGGGTTCTTCAATTCGGATTTCAGCCATATGAAAACAGCACACATCTTCCGCACAATTATCCGGCACATTCCGTTGCCTATACAGGAACACATGACAACAATACAATTTTTGGATGGATATGGGACGCAACACCGGAAGAGCGGGCTTTTGCGCTCGCATACTGCGGATATGATCGTGATGACTGGGACAGGGGCGGCCCGGAGAGCCTTGTATGCCGGGCAATGATCCGCCTCATATGGCAGTCGCACGCGGACCTGGTGATTGTCCCGGTACAGGATCTTCTGGGATTCGGGAAAGATACACGGATGAATATTCCGGGGATAGCCACGGGGAACTGGACCTTTCGTGTTACAGAACCGGCTTTATCTTCGATCAACACTTCCTGGCTGCGTAATCTGAATCACCTGTTCAGCAGGCAGACGGACGGATACTGAGCGTAGTTCAATGAGAAAATATCAAGAATACAGGCGGCTATTGCGGAAGGAAATATTAGTAATATGGATATATCATTCAGGGAAATAGACTTAGAAGATAAAGCAGATGGAGAAAAGGCCGTATTATTGCTTAATGAATTTATGAATCAGACTGAAAAATGCACCAGAGAAATTGACATAAGTATAATCGAAAAAATGAAAAACCTTGGTTTTGCAAAAATATACTTTTCTGAAGTGGACCGGAATATTATGGGAATAGCCGTTTGCTTCAAAGGTTTCTCTACTTACAAACAGAAGGAATTACTGAATATTCATGATTTCTATTTACAAAAGAATTATCAAGGCAATGGGATTGGCAAACTTTTTCTTGAATTCATAGAAAAAGAATGCATAAGGAACGATTTTTGCAGAGTCACTTTGGAAGTGTATGGAGACAATTCTCATGCAATAAAGCTGTATAAGAAAAGTGGGTATGTTGGAAGTGAAGATACGAAAAATAGTTGCCTCATTTACGCAATGAAAAAGGATCTATTTTAGACTGTCAGGCTCATTACAATTATATACGATACAGCCGACCGCATCCTCCATGTCCCAGACATAGGTACGGTTTCCCTTGTATTTGCGTAAGGACCAGAAAATGGCCAGATCACCGCCGGATCCGAATATCATGATGACGGTCAACAGGAATATAAGTCCGTGGCCGGTGAGCAGTGCGACGATTGCCAGCGGAAGACAGATCAGCCAAAGCGGCGCCAGCAAACTATGTCGATAGAGGTTCAGCGGGAGCACTTCTTTGCAGTGACAATACGGTGTTGCGGATTTGATGCCGAACCGGATGCTCTTCCATCGATTTTCACATCCGCGAAGAAAAAAGAGCGCGTGCACCAGTTCGTGAAGTGCGATTAGAAGAAAAGCGCTTGCGTAGAAGACAAGTAGCCAGAGCAGGAATTGCGCATTTCCGGAAATAGAAAACCATTTTCGATTCAGGGAGTATTCCACCCACGCGAACATGATCACAAAAATTGAGACCAGAGGAATCGGGAACAGTGTCCCGACGATATTTGCCTTTAAGAAGGACATGCTTAGGGTGTGCTCGGTATATTTGTCCTGCGAAAAAAGTTCCTTATTCAATTTCAAAACCTCACAATGGATTCATTTTTATGGTTGTTCAACATTGTATCACAAGCACGAAAATATTTTTCCGAGATACCTTGACAGACACAGTATGTCGCAGTAGAATCTACATTGACAGGAAAACCATGAAAGGGGGGACACCATATGTCCATTACATCAGACTTACTTCGAGGACATACCGACACGATCATCCTGACACGCTTGCTGCATAAGGACAGCTACGGATACGAAATCAACAAGTATATTCAGGAGAAGACGGAAAACCGGTATGAATTGAAAGAAGCAACACTCTATTCCGCATTCCGCAGACTGGAAGAGAGCGGCATGATCTCCTCATATTGGGGAGATGAAACAACAGGTGCAAGACGAAGATATTATTCCATAACGCTATTGGGTCGTCAGGTCTACGGCAAAAACAAAGAGGACTGGGAAGAAACAAAAGAAATTATTGATCAATTACTGAGGGAGGAAGAGATATGAATGAAAGGTTGAAAACACATGTGGACAGTCTTTTTGCCGGGGCTCCGCAGACGCAAAAAGTATTGGAACTCAAAGAAGAATTACTGGCAAATCTGAACAGCAAATACGATGATCTGCTTGCAAAAGGTCTTGCACCGGATGACGCATACCGTGCAGTCATCGCCGGGATCGGAGACACATCCGAGCTCGTCGGACAAATACAGAACGAATCTGCGTTCAACAATAATTTTCCGGCGAACGCGAAGAAGAAGAGTGCATTGCTGGTATCCATTGCTGTAGGCCTCTACATATTTTCTCCTTTCAGCGTCATGCTTTTGAGCGGCACGCCGGACGGTATGAGATACGGCCCGATCATCATGTTTTTTTTGATCGCAGTCGCAACCAGTCTGCTGATATTTAACTCGATGACCACACCGCGATACATTAAGAAAGACGAGACAATCGTCGAGGAATTTAAGCTGTGGAAAAGCGATACGAGCAAAAGGCGTCATCTGCGCTGTTCGGTTTCAGCCGTTCTTTGGCCCCTTATTGTTGTTATTTATTTTCTGATCAGCATCTTTTTTCACGCATGGGCCTTTTCGTGGATCATTTTCATCATCGGCTTTGTCTGTGAAGGCGTTGTCAGCCTGTTTTTTGATCTGAAGGGGTGAGAATATGAAGACGATCAAAATCATTCAGCTTGTCATTTCCCTTGCGGTCATAGCAGCACTCATTGTGATTATGGTTCTGTTCATTTCAGGGAAAGTCAATTTTTCGACTTTCTTCAAGACGGAAAAGCAAATTGTTCTTCTGGATCAGAAAGAATCGCTGCAGGATATTTCATCCGTCAAGTTCGATCTCACCAGTATGAATGTCATCATTACACCTTCCGACGATGACCAGATGTCGATTACATACCTGGGTCCGGAATCGTTGAAAGATAAGTTGGATCTGACGGTTCGCGTGGATAACGGAACCCTTATCATTCAGCAGTCAAAGAACTTCGCCATGCAATTCTTTCACTGGAACATCACCCCGAAAGTCCTCGAAATCACTCTTCCGGAAAGCTATGCGAAGGATCTTACTATCGGGAACAGTTCAGGAAATATCTCCGTTTCAGGTATATACAATCTTTCTGACTTCTCGGGAAAACTCACTTCCGGAAATTTCCGGATTGAAGACATAACATGCAATGACTTTCAAATGCATGATTCATCCGGAAATGTGACGCTCGGGACCATTCGCTCAAAAACTCTTGGAATATCCCTGGTTTCCGGCAACATGAAAGCGGATGCAATAACAGGTGACGGGAAAATCCGGGTCAGTTCCGGAAATCTTACCGCTGGAACACTCATCGGGAAAACAACGCTTAACGTAATTTCCGGTAACATTACTGTGAATTCCTTCGAAGGAAGCGGTTCTGCATCATGTGCATCAGGAAATATCAATATCTCGGTTTCCAAAGCTTCGGGTGATTTATCAGCGGCAACGACGTCGGGTAACGTTGAGATCGGCATGGCAGCCGATGTAGCTTACCAGATTGACGCACACTGTACGAGCGGAGATATCCGATCGGATTTTGCAATGATATATTCATCCGGCAACAAATCTGCAACCGGTTCATATGGTACATCCCCTACGTACAAACTCACTCTGAAAACCGTTTCCGGAAACATTGCACTGGTCGAGAAGTAACCAGGACGAAGGCATCCAAATTTGTTTCGAAACTGTAAACAGCGCACCCTCCCAGAGGTTCTGCGCTGTTTTCTGTTGCTATTTAGATCACTCATTATATAATAAGGACACGTAGATACTGATATTACGTTATATATTCATGTGATAATTTCCGAAAATGACTTTGTTTCTTACAGAGAGGAGATTTATGGCTCGATTTCAGGAGGCTACTGCGCTTCGAATAACGAATGCTGTATTTTTCATGCTTATGGTGATTGCAAACATTGTCTTTGAAGTATTTCCTTTGAACAACATTACTGTAATGGAAGTTTCAAAAGCGAATGACACTTTTCTTACCCCGCCGGGATTTACTTTTGCGATATGGGGTGTCATTTATTTCGGACTTTTACTCTTTGTTCTCTATCAGTTCGGGTTGTTCAACAGTAAGAAGGACGCAAACAATCCGGATATTCAATATGCCATCGGAGGACTCTTTATCTTTACATGTCTATTAAATATTTCCTGGCTTATTGCCTGGCACTATGGATTTCTGATGCTGTCCTTTTTGATTATATTCACTCTCTGGATTTCGCTGATGGTTATGTACCGACTTTTAATTCATGAGATTCGAGGACTTAAGGATATATTCTTTGTCAAATTTCCATTCGGCATATATATTTCCTGGATCACGGCCGCTACGCTCGTGAATTTTTTCGCGCTTCTCAAATCCCTGCAGCCGGATCTGCTGAACATATCCGAGTCGACCTGGGCCATTGCTTCGATAGCCATTATCTTCTGCATGACGGAATTTTACATTATTAAACACAAGGATTACTTATACGGACTGGCTTCCATTTGGGTTTATACCGGGTTAATGTTTCGATACTTCGATATCTCGCTTGAGGCTTCGGACGGCATGTTAATTTTTCTGCTTCTTGCTCTCGCGACGGTTGCGATTCTTATTACGTTTCTTATTGTTGGATGGCTTCATCATAACGAGTCGAAGATGCCGCAAAGCACCTGGAACAGGAATTCGTACGATTGAATCCTTTCGCTGGGCCTTCTTCACCCGCATGCGATCAATCGTATGAAGATATGCATCTTCCACTCTCTGTCCAAAAGTCTCAGATGAAAACGCTTTTACGGCTTCGTATGCATTTCGCGCGTACATGGCTGCTGTTTCCGGATGTTCAAGGATATCCCGAATCATTTCCGGCAGACTCTCCGGTGTGTCAAATAGAACGCCGACTTCGCGGTCCCGGATAATTTTCCGTATGCAGTCGTCTGTTCGGGCAATGATCGGTACTCCTGCAGCCATCGCTTCATAATATGTCAATCCCTGCGTTTCAGTGGTTGAACAGCACACAAAAACATCCCCCAGCCGATAATAAGAACCTATTTCACGATAGGGAACTGCACCGAGAAAAATGACATGATCCGATATGCCAAGCGTATCGGACATTTCTTCAAGTTTTTCCTTTGCAGGACCCGTACCGACAACGATCAGCCGTGCATCCGGAACAAGCTTGAGCACGTCCGGCATTTTTTCAATCAGGACGTCCAGACTCTTTTCTTTGGCCACGCGGCCGACGCTCAGGATGATGGGCCATGAAGGATCAATATTGAGTTTCTGCTTAAGCGCAAGAGAGTTTTCCGGCGAATGAAGGTCTACTCTGAAGGGCTCCAAATTGATGCCGGTCGGAATTACATAGATAGGCTTCTTAACCCCGTATGCGCGGAGTGAAGATTCGACTTTTTCGGTGGGCACAATGATGGCCGACACCATATTACAGAATGCACGGGTGTATTGCCGTGCCATCACAGGCTTGGCAAAAATCCCGCGGGTAATGTAGTGGGTATAGTCCTCGAGCATCGTATGGTACGTATGAATAATCGGAATCCGGAAGGATGTCGCAGCACTCATTCCAAAATAGGCCATAAAGAATTCTGTCTGCGTATGTATAATGTCAATCTTGAATTTCTTGACCAGACGAAAAAGTCTT
>JADGQQ010000131.1 GCA_017881645.1 Clostridia bacterium | reverse complement strand
TAGCCCGGCGAATATCTCACGATTCGAATTCTCAAATCGGGAAATTGCACTGTCTGCCAGAAGGCAGTCCCTTTCTCGCCGGCATGCTGCGTCGTTGGAATCGAATTCCAGTTGATGACTTGAAAGGGCAAGGGCATGTGGGATGTCATCGTAAACCTCCTGGCAACAGATATTGGGAAATTTTATTTGCGCATACCGGCGGGAGTATCTGCCCCGAGCGCTGTAATGTCCCGGTTTTCCAAGATTCGCCTTTCAAAACCCCGTGTCGATACGACAATCATTGCCCGGCCCAATTCACGAAGTGTACACATGTATTGCGGGAGCAGTTTTTTGAAAAAAGGATATGCACCGCCAAGAATTGTCGAGAAACTGTGTGCGTGCTTTTGTCCCTTGACCGGCAGGATGTATCCGGGCCGGAAGGCATACGCTGCTTTGAACGGCAGCTTCGCCAGATCGTTTTCTGTTTTTCCCTTGATGCGTGCCCACGCGATGCGCCCCTGTTCCGTGCCATCGGTGCCGGAACCGGAGACGTAGCAAAACGTCATCGACGGATTCAAGCGGGATAATGTGCGGGCAGCAGCCATGGTAAGATCATAGGTCAACCGCCGGTACTCTGCCTCCTTTTTGCCGACGGACGTGACGCCGAGACAGAAGAAGCATGCGTCGTATCCTTTCAACTCCTGTTCGATCGAAGAATAATCGAAGAAATCCTGGTGCAGAGTTTCTTTGATGCGCGGATCGGTGATACCGCACGGCCGTCTGCCGATCACCAGAACCGATTCGACCTCGGGATGATCGAGCGCCGTCATGAGCACGCCTTCGCCAACCATACCGCTGGCGCCGAACACAATCGCTTTAATTTTCATAGATACCTTTCCTATCGGGCAAAATGGGAGAAATGGGAGGTGAAGAGTGATGTCTACTGAACCATGCCAAAGCGCTTATTTTTAGAGGTCATAGCGATGAAATAGTTCAAGCGCTGCTGGAAAATTGACGGTCGGTGCCGGGCCGCGGCAATCCAGCCGATGCGTATGCGTTTATACGATTTGGGAAATTTTGTGAAGTTGTTCCAGGTCTTCTTGTTGGCCATCAATGCGATACGGATATCCGGCGGAAGAATGAAAGGCGCTTCCGATGCGGGCTTCTTGGCAGTATGCCGGATCGCTTCCAATCCGGCGGCGGTCATCTTCTTGCTTCGGATGAGTCTCAGGATTCTCTCCCGGTTCATCGAGGAAAGCTGGCTTCCCACTTTGCGCGGACTGAAACGCTGTGCATATTTCTCCTCATCGATCGGTTTGAGAATGCTGTCGATCCACCCGAAGCACAGCGCTTCTTCGACCGCATCGTTGTACGGAATTCTCGGCTTACCGCTCCCTTTCTTAAAATAGACAAGCCATATTTCAGACTTTTCTTTTCCATGCTCTTTCAGCCAGGAGCGCCATTCTTTGCGCGTTACCAGAAACAGTGCTTCGCCAATGGTCATGCGTTTGCTTTCTTACAAGTCAAGCTGCAGCGCTTTGTTGTCCGGTTCGATAAATCCACATTTCGTGTAGAGCGCATATCCCATATCGGTCGCATTCAGAAAGAGGCGGGAGACGCCGTCTTATTTCAGCAAGACAAGTCTCTTCACTCCAGAGAACGATCCTGCATTGAAACGACAAAAATAAATACCGCTCGGAAATGCACCTGCATTCCATTCTGTTTTGTGAACTCCGGGTGGAAAATCCTGCGCAAGAAGTGTTGCAATCTCTCTTCCCAATCCATCATAGATCTTCAACGATACAAACGCGCTTGCGGGAAGTCGGAATGAGATTGTTGTCGAAGGATTAAATGGATTGGGATAATTCTGCTCAAGATCAAAATCTTTGGGAAAAGAATTGTCGGGGTGAGAGACGCCCGTGATTCCACCGTTCGATGTGAAGAGAATGGTGCCGGAATCTCCGACTGCAAATCCCCGGTGCTCATTAAAGAAATAGATTGCATTGAGCGTTCGTTTGGTGGGAACCGCGGCTGCGATCCAGGATGTGCCGGTATCGATCGACCTCATAAGCATGCCGCCGCTGCCGCATATGTAGACAGTCTTTGCCGATGGAGCCGAGATGCCGAGAAAAGCGCCGTCACGCGGAGTGCCGGAAGAAATTTGTGTCCATCCGGTATCTGAAGAACGCTTTCGCAAAACCGCCGGCGAGGCCCGCAGATCACCCTGAACGCCAACAATGAATCCCGAACTGCCGCCGTCACAAAACTCAGCATCACATGCTTCCGAACCAAGGCCCAGAAATCCCGGCAGGACTTGTTCCCTCCAATCAACGGGTTGCATCGAATATTCTGTGAGAATGGAATAAGGGGTCAGGGCGTAGCGCTGATCAGAAAACGAATCTCCGCGCGACCGGAAGAGAGTTCTGATCGGTCCTGCGCTGATTTTGTTTGAGCTCCATGTTCTTCCTGTGTCGAGCGTGTAGTAGAGCCAGCCGGAATCGGCTCCCACGTAAAAACTGCCGGGAGAAACATGAATTGCCGAGAGACATTGTTGACCTCCGGGAATCTGATGCCAGAACCAGCTTGCGCCGCCATTGGTGGTAGTGAACATCACACCGTTATCTCCCACAACGATGCCGTTGGATGCATCATAAAAGGAAAGGCCATTCCATCGTTCGGTGGAGGACATGGGCGCCGTGATGTCGGTCCACGTCGCGCCGGAATTCGTTGTTCGCAGCACCGAACGGTTTCTTCCGGAGACAACAGCGGTCACGGAATCGAGCATCACAACATCGGTGAGCGTCTGAGTAGTTCCGCTGTTTTGCTGAACCCATTGGGCGCTCACCTCGTCACGGAGTGTCGCAATGGTACAGAAGGTGACGATTATGAAAGCTGTTCTATTCATGATTGCACCTCATCGGAGTGTATCTGTCGTGAAGCTATGTTGGGTCTTCAAAGCGTCTCTGTACGGATTTGAGACCACGGGAAACGAATTCCGAATCCATCTCCTTCGCAAACTCAACAAAGAGCGAGCCATCAACAAGAAGCCGCGGATTAATTGCGAGTTTGAAAAGCTCGCCGTACACCTCTTGCTTCAATTCAAAAGGAATGCCGTTATCTTTCCTGAGATTTTTTTTGTAGGTGAACCAGTTTATGAAAAAAATCAGAGGGTAGAGGAATGGAAACAGCAGCGCGGAGGTTGGCTTTATCGATTCGTGATTTATTCGGACAATCTTGAAGCCGGCAAGCTTCGATAGCACCCTGAGTTTTTGAATTCCAATCAGAAAGATATGACCGCAGTACACCTCATTGGAGATGTCGGCATCGGCCATCCAAACAGAATCTATCTCATTGGGAGGCATCAAGCTTCCGAATCGTTCGCTTTCCGAAAGCAGATAGCTTACTTTGGAACGCAGGTTGGAATGGTTTGGTGTCGTGATGACCAGCAGTCCGCCGTTCTTCAGTACCCTGTTGAATTCCCTCAGGGCAAAGAGTTGATCGCTGAAGTGTTCTATGCCTTCCTGGCAAATAAGAATGTCCGCAGAGGCATCGGGCAGAGGAATACCATCCATTATGTTGGCTCGTTTGCATTCAAGGCCATCCACCTTAAAATATTCCGGAAATAGATCAAACGGAAGTACGTGGGCGCCAATATGTCTCAGAACTCGGGAAGTCTCACCGCTGCCGGCGGGAAAATCCACAATTGTTTTCCCGGAGAACTGATCCTTATGCGACAGGATGTAGTTGTTAAAGAAATTCTTGAATGGAAGCTGACTGGATTCGGTCATACATGTATGAATAATGAGTTGATGCATGCCGCCTGCATCATGACCCGGAAGGCATGGGGATTAGCGTCAATATAGGCTGTTTGCGTTGCCATTTCAAGGAAAAAAACATTTTGTGGGAGTAAGAAGGCCGTCCGATGGAGCGTGATACGGTATTCGGAATCGTTCTGTGCCACAACAATTGGAAATTGACATTGTATACGGATTGTAGTACTTTCAGTCATGAACATCATCTGGGATGATGAAAAGAATAGGAAACTCAAGAAAGAGCGTAAACTCTCGTTCGAAGAAATCGAGCGATTGATTTTAGAAAGAAAGTACATCGACATTCTGAAGCACCCGAAACACCCGGGGCAAAATGTCTTTATCGTGCCGATCAAAGGCTATATACACGCCGTGCTGTTTGTGTTGGACGGCGAGAATAAAATTGTATTGAAAACCGCCTTTCCAAGCCGAAAATTTCACAAAAAATATGCAGAAAAAGACAATGAAAACAAAACTTGATAAAGATGAACGCGAAATCGAAAAATCTGCCAGTTCGTATCGACCGGTATCAAAGAAAGAACGGGCCGGAATAGAAAACGTTCTGGACAGCATTCGAAAAACGCGGAACGTAAACATTCGCCTGTCTGAATCGGTTCTGGAGCAACTGAAACAACGCTCCCGTGAAGAAGGCATTCCCTACCAAACCCTTATCTCCAGCGTTTTGCACAAATTTGTGACGAATCGTCTTGTCGACGAAGCGGCTATGCGCAAGTCTGTGCAATTGCTTCAATCGTCGCGGTAACATCGTTTCTTATTTTTTCCACGAGCTCTCTGTAGCTAGATCTTTTTCCGTGAGGTCCATTTCAACCCGCTCTTGATCTCCATCAACGCCGCTGCAGAAGCAAGGTCTCTTTTCTTTGTACAGACAATCGTCACGCCCCGGATTTTGTTATACCGCTTCCCGTTTGTGTATTGGTCTTTCAATGCGTCGGGAATGGCACTGTTCAGAATCAGTTCTTTTGCCTTTTCGTTGAAGTAAAAAGTGATTCTGAACGCTTTCGGAATGATGGAAAGCCAGAAGACCGTTTTCTTTTTCCTTGTCACTTTCAAAAGCCAGCGTTTGCCGTCGTTGTAGTATCTCCATTCTTCAGCAAAATCCGGATGGTCTTTGTGCATCTGCCCCCAAAAAGAGAGCCAGAGTGATTTGGACTTCCCGATGTGGGAGAAGATAACCTCTTCCGTGGGGAAAATGTTTTTGTCGGTGAGTGGTGAGGGTTCCATTATTTTGTCCGTCCGGTATGATATTGTCGTATTCTATGTCTTTGGATTTTCACAGTCTCAAAAGAGTCAACGACGCTGGAATTGCTGATGCCCGAAGATATGGCCGCTGGGCAACGATTTCTTTGTGAGCTTTCTATTCAAGTAGGCGATTGCCTTGTCAAGAACTTCGTCGCGGCCGGCACGAAAACCTCTGACGGTTGGCCGCACTTCAATGTCGGGAACAAGGCCGATACGCTGCAGTTGCCTTCCATCAGGAAATCGAACATTCTGCCCGGTCAACCGAACAGTAATTCCGCCGGGAAGAATAAACTCGGTCACATCTCCATTGGCTCCGGTCGTACCGCTCCCGACAAAAGTAATATCACTTGCCGCCTTGAGAAAGAGCCCGGTGTGTTCTGCCTGACTGATGGCTCGTTCATCGATTAACAACACGGTAGAGCCCTTATAGCGCCATTTGTCTGTTGCGGGAATTGACTGCTTGAAAGAGTAGACTTCCGTCTGCTCGGCACGTTGCCCGCTTCGTCCGTCCGGATATGCTACCACGGGCCGGGAGAACAAAGCCGCTACAGGCTCTGACTGCTCCGATAGTCGAGGAGATATTTGCCACGCCGTGCCCATCGGATATCCTCTGTCGTCAAAAATGATGGCTTTTGTATTCCTAAAGGCTGAAAACATACTATCAACGAGACTCACGGGCAACCGTTCAAGATCTACATACCCTATGTTTCCAGGCAATATTTTGAAGATCTCCCCAGAGCGCCAACTTTTCAACAGATTTCTGTTGCCTGCTCTTCGAAGAATATGTATCGTCTTCGTTTTTCCATTCGCATCCTGTAGTCCATACGTACCAATGCTGCTGTCGGGACCACGAATAATGAATCCGGCAAGGGAACTCAAAAGCGATTGCGGCGTTGACGCTGAAACATATGGAGTAAAACGCCGCATCCTCGCTCCGACATCTTCGCCATCAACAGTTGTGACTATATCTCCGATCCTAATGCCGGCGGCCAGGGAATTCGTGCTATCGAGGAGATGAGTGACCACGGCTTTCTGTTCGATGAACTGCACGAGAAACGGAGGCGAACCTACTCCCCAAAAATGTACATGGGGACTGTTCATTGCGCGCACATGGGTATCATGAGAACGGGCGATCATTCTGGCGATCGCCAACCCATATTCGATAGAATCGCGAGCCGCTGCAAAGTCCGGAATAGAGACTGAGAGAATGGAATCCCACGTTGTTTCCATGAGATGGCTGTACGGGAAGAAGTGGTTGAAGACCGACCATATTCTCGCAGCGGCGAGCAGGCGGTACGCAACCGCCGGATAACGCATTGCAGGATAGGCATTGTTTCTTGGAGGTGCAGCAACCACTGGAGCCTTTTGAGTGTCGGACTCATGCGAATTTGTCCCTCTGGCCATGGCAAGAGCAACCCGCAGTGCTTCTTCTCCCAACCCCGAATCGGGAGCCGGAACCCTGCGCGCCTGTAGTCCAATCGAACCATCGCCGGAGACTATTTCTCCAAGCCTGAATTCTACATTGATTCCCTCGCCTGCATCGAACCGGTGTGTGGTTACGACTGATGCATCTGAGGCAGTTCCTTCTGAGATGATTGTTGCCTGGTGAGAAGACCGGAGTGCCAAAGCGATTTTGGGAATCTCGGCAAACTGGTTCACAACAAATACAACCGGATGCTTGAATCCTGGTCCATCAGGTACAATCGGTTGTCCATCCGTCATAACGAAAGAAGACCAGTAGCCTCCAGAGGAAGATCCAGTCTCGTTTGGGAATCCGGAATAGAGTCGCCGTCGTTCGCCCGGAGATGATACAGGACCGGCAGCAAGTTTGTTCTCCATTTCGGAGGAACTGAATATGTCATTCAACGAGCCATGTTCTGATTTGGTCAAGGGAACCGGAGAACGCAGATCAAATACAGCGCCGAGGGCTTTCGGTAATTGACTTGCTACCGCACGGAACACCTTTTGTGCATAAAAGGAGTTCGTGAGGTAAGAATAGTTGTGAACGTGGAAAATGAGAATGCTGTCGGCCGAGAATTCATAGTAGAATGATTTTTTGAAATATTGATTTGCCATCTTCGGGCTCTCCGAGAACACTCGTGTGATGGGATCTCCGAGTGCGTCCGTCATTGCCCTAAGCGCTCGTTCATATTCGCTGGAGCTTGCAGCAGAACGAACGAGTGGAACTGCAGCCACAAAGGCACTGTCCCAATCAATGTTGCGATAGGCGAGATAGGGGTGAAAATATTTAAGCGTCCCCCACAACCTGCAGAGAGATGACAGGCGCTGTTGAGGTTCGGGACTTGACTTCTCTTGTGCGGGAGCACTCGTCACGTTGAAAGGAACAAGGCAGCAAAGAAGAAGGATAACTTCGATGGGACGATTCATCTATTCTCCGCTGGAAATGAAAGAGCCTCAATTGAGGTCCGAAGTGCATGGATTTCTGCCGCTAATATAGCTTGATTGTGGAGTCAATTCAAGAAGAAAAGCCCTCCGGAGACATTTCAGAAGTGGGACTCCTCGGATACCTCGGCTGTCATGGTCAGCCCAGCCGAACCATGCTCGGTGGTCGTCGAGCCACGGTTCCCAAGCGGAATCGAGAGACGCTTGGTGTCCCTAATTTTGAGGAATCATCCATGGCACGACATACGCAAACAGCATCACCAAAAATCCCATAACAACCACGAGCAAGATGCTGGGGAGAAGAACGGAGCGGAGGATACGTCCTTCTTCTCCCTGAGAATTGGTGGCGGCGCACGCAACTACAATGCTTTGCGTCGAGACCATCTTGCCGATCACTCCGCCGGCGCTCTGTGAGGCCGCCGCGAGAATCGGTGAGATCCCCAGCGCTTGCGCTGTCACCTGCTGCATGTTGCCGAAGAGAACATTGGAGGTGGTGTCGCTTCCCGTGATCGCAACGCCGAGCCATCCGAGCAGCGGAGAGAAAAAAGGAAACAGCACACCGGTGCTTGCAAAGACAAGTCCGAGCGTCGCATCCAAACCGCCATACCGGATCGTGAACGCGAATGCAAGCATGAATGCAATCGCGAGCAGTGAACGAAAAATGCGCTTCAGCGTGCGAAGAAAAATCTTTCCTATGTCGATTGGTGTTACCCCAAGCAGCAATGCGCTCAGTACACCGGACAAGAAGAGAGCTGTTCCCGTGATGGTTAGCCAGTTGAAAGTGAAGAGCGCTTTTTCCGGCCGGGGCGTCGGGACCAATGGCACATTCCGTATCACAGAAAGATGAAGCATCGGTACGGGAATGCTGGTGAGGGCGGTGCCTTCAATGCTTTCCAGCGCAGATTTTATCGGCGGCATTCCCCACAGAAATACGAAGAGCGAAAGTATAAACCATGGCGCCCAGGCACGGGCGTATTCCCGCCGCGAGTAGGAAGGGAAATTTTTTGCAGACGGATGGCCGTCTTCTGCGTGAAGATTTTTCGGCTTCCAGAATCTTAAAAGTATCAACAGCGACGCCAGCGATGTAATGCCGCTTGCAAGTCCAACAATCCATGGCCCGCTGTAATTGCTGATGAGCAACTGCGTCAAAGCGAAGCTCCCTCCGGCAACGGTACACGCCGGCCAGACTTCCAGCATGCGCTTCCATCCGGCGAAGATCCAGAGAAGGTAAAACGGAATAAGAAGTGCGATCAAAAAAAGCTGCCGGCCGATCATTGCACTGAGTCCGATCACGGAAAGTCCGGTGACCGACGCCAACGCGATCACCGGAGTGCCGAGCGCCGCGAATGCCACCGGTACCGTGTTGCCGAGAAGCGTCAGCCGCGACGCTGCAACGGCGGGAATGCCGAGTCCAATCAACATGGCGGTGGAGATGGCAACAGGCGTTCCGAATCCAGCAGCTCCTTCGATAAAAGCACCGAAGCAAAAGGCGATCAGCAATACCTGAATGCGTATGTCACCGGTGATGGACGAAATGGATGCCTTCACGATGTCGAACGTGCCGGTCTGCACCGTGACCTCATACACAAACAGCGCACTGACGACAATCCAGCCGATGGGGAAGAGCCCGTACAGAAATCCGTACGCGGACGCCGCCGCGGCCAGTGAAACGGGCATGCCGTAAATGCCGCACGCCACCAGCAGCGTCGCAACAAGTCCGGCGAGCGCCGCCATGTGCGCCGACATGCGGCGGGAGAGAAACAATCCGAGCACGATCACCAGCG
>JADGQQ010000018.1 GCA_017881645.1 Clostridia bacterium | reverse complement strand
GGCAATCAGTCCCAGAAGTGGTAACATTTTGGCCTTCCTTTCATTTTACCGGGCGGTATGTCAATGTATCTCCCGACATATCCAGTACTCCGTCCATATCTCCGTCAAATTCGTTCATGGATACAGCGTAACGCAGCCAGTTCATTTGGTCCGAAATATTGGAAAGAGAACCAATTCGGACAAGTAATTCCTGTTGATCTGTTGGCAGCAGGATCGTTAGAAATGTGGTTCCTTTCTCTATCGTCCGAATGCTTTTCACATATTTCATGAGTGAAAAGCCACTCTCAACTCCGGAATTTGCATCTGCGCTCAGAATCGCACCTAAGACGGTCACACAAGTATTCAAATCTGTTGAACGTATCATATCCATTTTCTGTCCGAGAACTGCCGATCTGACCGGAATGCCCATCATCAGCGGAATTCCGACCGGTGCATCTTCACCTGACATCTCTACAACATATCCATCCATATCAATCACGGCATAGCCGTCCGGTATCTGAACATATCCGATTTTCTTGCGTTCGTCCACTGTAATATTAACTCGTGATGGAAATGATGCTTGAATAGTGATATCACTGATATAGGGATACTCCCTGCGAAGCTCTTTCTCTATATTACCATACCGCATTGTAAAAAATTGAACAAGACCCCCTCCGATATTTTGGAAAAGGTGTTCACCGGTCGAAATGCCTGTGTGCCGGATTAAATCCGATGATGATATTTCATGACATCCTGTCACCGTTATTTTCTTTATGTAGAACTGGGGCAGTACAGCAACAAGTATGGCCGCAACCAGGAAGGCAATCACAGCAATCATAATAATAAAGCCGCGAGGTCCGCATGCCGCTTTGGGATCGTGTCTATTTTTGGTATGTGGCGCAGGATCGTGATCTTCCAAGATGGCTACTCCTCATATGATTCTTTATGTTGATTTTTGACCGGTCAGCAGCATTATCTGTTGTACGATGTCTTTGTCAGCCTGTTGTCTGGCAAGTTCACCGGCCTTTTCGCCCATCCGCAGTAATTTCGGCCTGTCCTGCATCAGAGGGAGAATGGCTTGATAGAGATGTTCAGCCGATGCCTCTTTGTCTGCGATCAGAATGCATGCACCGTTCTGTTCAAATACCCGCGCATTATACGTCTGATGGTCACCCGCCGCGAACGGATAAGGGATCATGACGGACGGAAGCTTGAGCGCGGCTACCTCTGCGCATGTTATCGCTCCCGAACGGCAAATCACAATATCTGCAGCAGCCATGTAGGTCTGTGGATTGTACAGATATTCCATGACTTCAATTCTATCATTTGTTTTTGTTGTTTGTTCTTTGAAAGCGGCAAACTGCTGTTTTCCTGCTGATAGGATGATCTTGACGGGAATGGCAAAGTTCATGGCCGAAAGCGCAGTGACAGCAGTGTTGATTGTATTTGCACCGAGACTTCCGCCCATCGCCAAAATCAGAAAGGTATCGTCGGCCAAGTGCAATTCTTTTCTTGCTGTTTCTCTTTCTGTGGTAAAGAATACGGCTCTTACAGGATTTCCGGTAAAAACAACAGATTTGGCTTTGGGGAAATAGGCGTTCATTTCAGGAAAACTGGTGCAGACAACATCTGCGTTCCTTGACAGAAGACGATTGGACCGGCCTGGAAACGCATTCTGCTCATGCAGAAGAACCGGGATATGCTGATGATATGCGGCTGAAACAAGAGGACTGCAGACATATCCCCCCGTACCTACAATCACATCCGGTTTGAAGGTTCGAATGAGAGAAATGCAGGTTTTTCTGCCCGCTTTGAAGTTCAGCAGCGCCCTGACCATTTTTTTCGAAAGTCTTGCCGGCATTCCGCTGGCACGAATCATGTGCAGCGCGTATCCCGCACGGGGCACAGTGTCGCTTTCAATCCCGTTCTTCGTTCCGCAGAATTCTATACAGCTGTCCGGAATATCCGCACGAAGCCTGTCGGCAATCGCAATCGCCGGATTAATATGTCCGCTGGTGCCGCCGCCGGCTATCAGAACACGTATTCCCATTTGCATCCCCTTACTCAATATATGTCACTTTCTTTCTGCGAACACCGGTTCTTGATCCGGCCAGAACAAATCCGGCTGCAATCATGAATACCAGATTTGCTGTACCGCCATAGCTGAAAAAGGGCAGAGTTATTCCGGTCGGGGGCACAATTCCCACCGCAACGCCAATATTCAGGAAGGCCTGTATGGCAATCAGGCTGGTATATCCTACCACAAGAATGCGTGCAAAATCACTCCTTGTTCTCCATGCAATGGAAAGACCTCCGCACAAATATGCCCAAAAAAGAACAATAATGGAGACTCCGCCTACAAAACCGAGTTCCTCACACGCGATAGCGAAGACATAATCATTATGCGCTTCCGGCAGGTACTGATATTTCTGACGGCTGCTGCCGAAGCCTACACCGGAAATGCCTCCGGATCCAATGGCAATCATGGACTGTTTGCTTTGATACACTTCATTTTCATCCGCCGCAGCCGTTGTCTCACTGGCGGCGGTACCGGAAGTCGCAGCATCTTCCGCGTTCAGAGTTTGGAATATATTAAGACGAACCGTCACGTGGGCAAAGTTCGATGTGAATTTATCCTTTTGTGATGTATTGGAAAAAATCATGAGACCGGATACCCCGATAAGGATGATAAGGATCATGACAAGCCCTCCGTCAATCCACGTGCGGAGCGGAATGCCGGATACCAGAAAACACAAAAAAGTAATAAGCGACATAATTACAATAAATGACATGTGCGGCTGAATCAGTACAAACAGGAGACACATCATTATGGCGCTGCACGGGATTACGATATCAAATGCACAGTTCAGATAAGCCTGCCGTTTTGGATTGTCGCTCCTGAGTTTTCCTGCCTTGCGCAACCGGATAATGTATGACCTGTAGCCGGCAATACAGAAGATCAGTGCTATTTTTGCCAGTTCGGAAGGCTGCAGGCGCTGCGATCCGATATCAATCCATCTGCGTGCGTTTCCCTGGACAACGCCGAAGAACGTCGTATAAACGACGAGGCCGAGCGTCATAAAATAGGCCAGGATAACAAGAATGATTCGATCAAACTTTTTTACCGGAATGAGAATAATGAGTGCAGCAATGACGGAACCGACGATCGTGCTCATTCCCTGACTGAAGATATAGTGGAGCGGATTTTTATCCAATTGATATCCGGCGGACATGCTTGCAGAAAACAGCATAATCAATCCAAAGCTGATGAGAATCAGCGTAAGCAGAAGCATCGGCAAATGAATCCTGTAAGGACCTTCGATCTGAAACACGGAATCTTTATTGCTGTTTGTCTTATCCTTTACGGTTTGTGCCATCCAAGGTCCTCCTTTCTTTGTGGTCAGGTCAGTTTTTGCATGCATCCGTAATGGCCTGTGCAACCTTTTCCATCTCAAATGAATGTGATCCTTTTATCAATATGACGTCATTTTCATGTAATGCCGGAAGAAGGGCTGCCGTCAGAGCATCCCTGTTTTCGAAAAGATATACGGGAAGCTCCGGTTTTACGGAAGCAGCGCCTGCCATAACATCCGTTCTATTGTCTCCGCATACATACAGCTCGTCAAATCCTGACGCTGCTGCTGCAGCTCCGACGAGAAAGTGCTGCTCCGGTGCAAATGTTCCAAGTTCCAGCATACCGCCGAGAGCGGCAATTTTGCGCCTGGGTCCGGCAATGATTCGAATGCTTTCAAACGCTGCTTTCATCGATTCCGTACTTGCATTGTATGAATCATCATACAAAAGACCGAGTCTTGTCTGCACCATGCGGCCACGGCTTCCTGTCGGAATGAAGGAAAGTAATCCCTTTTTCACATTTTCCATGTCAATGTCCAGGCAAAGCGCGCAGGCAAGAGAAAAGAGAGCGTTCTTTACATGATGTATGCCAATACACGGCAGAAGAAACTCTCCCAGACCGATGGCAGACTCCGATCCCATGAACCTGGCAAAGGCGGAAAAATCCGTCCCGTCATTCTTGGGGGAAATATCCGATGCCGAAACTGTCAGGTCCGGATGCAGACGGACAGGATCGATGTTTTCGATACATGTGACACCGAGCTGATTCCAAATGATGGGATTCGCACTGCGAACCGATTCCACCAGATGCCTATCATCACCGTTGATGAGAAGTATTTTGTTACCTGTAAGTCCCTCGCAGATCTCCATTTTTGCAGCCAGAATTTCCTCCTGGCTGCCGAGACGCTCGATATGCGATACGCCGATATTGGTAATGATGGCGATGTCCGGCTCCGCGATATGCGTGAGAATCCGTACCTCTCCTCTCATGCGCATTCCCATTTCGACAATAAGCAGCTCCGTATCGGCCGGGGCGGATAAAATCGTCATCGGCAGGCCGATCTCATTATTCAGATTCAGTTTTGTGGCATGCGTGCGGCGCGATCCGGAAAGCGCTGCATACAGCATTTCCCTCGTTGATGTTTTACCAACGCTGCCGGTGACTGCAATCACAACGCATCCGAGTTTTCTGCGATAGGCTCTGGCAAGTGCATGAAGAGCCGTCAATGTATCCGGCACCAGAATGCCGGCGGCTTCGTCAGGCAGCATATGTTCATCACTGATCAGGAAAAGTGACGCGCCTTTTTCATATGCAGTCCTGCAGAAAGAATGCCCGTCGAAACGTTCCCCGACCAAAGCCACAAACAAAGCGCCCGCTTCAATGGAGCGCGTATCTGTAGAAATACTGCCGGCTGAACGGAATCCGTCCTTTTCTGCAGGAACTCCGACCTGAACGCCTCCGGTTATCGTTAGAATTTCCTGTTCTGTAAAAGGCAGCATACTTATCTGCTCTCCTTTTTTCCGGCTGCGGCTTCCATCTTCATAAGAATTTCTTCCGCAACTTCGGCATCATCAAAATGAATCGTATGGTCACTGAAAATCTGGTAATTCTCATGTCCCTTACCGGCAATAATGACAAAATCATCCTTCTGTGCCAACGACAGGGCAAGTGCTATCGCTGACTTACGATCCGGTTCGAGTTTATAGATTCCATTCGTCTTTGCAAATCCGGTCAGGATGTCCGAAATAATGGCCATCGGGTCCTCGTTTCTCGGATTATCTGATGTAATAATCGTAAGATCGCTAAGTTTACCGGAGATTTCTCCCATTTCGTATCTTCTTGTCTTTGAACGGTCGCCTCCGCATCCGAACAGAGTAATCAGCCTGCCCGGACAGTATTCTCTCAGAGTGGTCAGAAGGTTCTCAAGGCTGGCCGCATTGTGCGCATAATCGACAAGTACCGAAAAATCCCCGTTGTGAGGAACAGGCTGAAGACGACCGGGAACATGAACTTCGGCAAGTGCTTTTCTGACAGCATCTGCCGGAATCCGGCATGATCCGGCAATGGAAATTGCACAAAGCGCATTGTAAACGTTAAATTTGCCGGGCATTGCAACAAAAAAATCGTCTTCATACCATGGACTCTTCAATGAAAAAGAAGTTCCGATCAAGCCGTTCCTGCGATCCTTCCGGACATTACAGGCAAAGGCATCGCTTTGAGAATCAATCCCATATGTAAATACGGGACATTTGCCTTTTGCATATTCGATGACCTGTTCTGCGACCGAACAGTCGGCATTCACGATTCCAATGTCTGAAAGGTCGAACATCAGGAGTTTGGCTTGTAGATATTCTTCCATATTGGCATGTTCGTGTTCGCCGATATGGTCATGGTACAGATTGGTAAAAGCACCTACACTGAAATGACATCCATAAACCCGGTCAAGCATCAGCCCCTGTGATGATACTTCCATCACGCAGGCTTCCTGCTTCCGTTCTGCCATTTCATGAAAAATCTCCTGAAGGTCATAGGATTCCGGTGTAGTTCTTGCGGCCTGTCTGACTTCGCCGCCGACAATATTGGACACGGTTCCTATGAGGCCGGTACTTCTGCCTGCCTTTTCAAATATATCGCGCACCATGTAAGAAGTTGTTGTCTTCCCTTTTGTGCCGGTAATGCCAACCAGAGTAAGCGAACGTGAAGGATGCGAAAAGAACATGCCGCTGACATGGGCCAATCCGATGCGTGTATCATTTACGGAGACAATTGCGACACCTTTTTGCAAAAAAAGTTTGTGCAGATCTTTCTCGGAAAAATAGCACTGGTCATCCTGCATAAGCACGGCTGTCGCGCCCTTCTCTACCGCCTGATCAATATACCTGTGACCATCCGAAACAAAACCCCGGATACATACAAATAATGACCCGGCTGAAGCCATTCTGGAATCATATACGACCGAAGAAATAACAACGCGGTCATTCCCTTCAATTCGTTTGTATGCTAATCCGGCTAACAGATCAAATAAATGATGCACCGTATATTCCTTCCTATTCCATCGTGATGGTAATGATTGTACCCATCGGAACCTGTGCGGGTGTCGGTGTCGGTATCGCAGTCGGCACCGCAGTCGGAGACTCTGTAGGTGTCACTGTAGGTGTCTCTGTCGGTGTCTCTGTCGGTGTCGATCCGCCGGTCGGAGTGGGCGTTACCGCAGGGTATCCAAACGAAGGCTGCGGTGTTTGAGAAATAGCCGTACCCTTTATGTTCCCCTGTATATTCAGATTGACGCCGCTGATTCTCGCTTCTCTGATGCACTCAGAAATGTCTTTCCCTGAGAAATCAGGAATCATGACTTTTTTCATGCCCTGTGTATTGTCGGTCTGCGGATCTGTTCCGTCATCGGCCTGAGCACTGATCGTCGCACTTGAATATAACACAACAAGTCCGTTTTTATAAAGTGTTTCATCTTTTGCCGGGAAGGATG
>JADGQQ010000130.1 GCA_017881645.1 Clostridia bacterium | reverse complement strand
TTTCAGCATATGCGACGTCTCCTATGCTCGGGAAACATGCCTATATGAGTAACAACGGGTATCTGTCGACCCGACAGGTCGTCGCAGATAAGCTTTCCAGAACAAGTTCTGTCGAAGTACGTCCGGACGGTATCTGTATGACCGTCGGTGCGGCCGGTGCGATGAATGCAGTTTTGCGATCAGTACTTGATCCGGGTGATGAAGTGATTATTTTGTCTCCATTTTTCATGGAGTACTCTTTCTACATTGATAACCATTTCGGAATTCCTGTCATCGTTCCTACGGAATCAGGAACTTTTATGCCGGATATTGCCGCAATTTCGGCTGCTATTACGCCAAAAACACAGGCAATCATCATTAATTCACCGAATAATCCGAGCGGTACCGTATACCCTGCGGAAGTACTGGACAAAATTAACGATTGTCTTCTCGCGCAGGACCATTTGATTCATGTAATTTCTGATGAGCCGTATATTGAGCTTGTATATGACGGTGTCAGGATTCCATCCACCATGGATCATTTCAAAAATCTGATTATCTGCTATTCCTGGAGCAAATCACTTTCCCTGCCCGGTGAAAGAATCGGCTATTCTGCTGTCAGTCCGAATCATGACGATTATGATCAGCTGTGCCCGGCAATTGTCATGTGCAACCGGATTCTTGGAAGTGTGAACGCGCCTGCATTTTTTCAGAAGATAATTGAGACAACCATTGATGCCAGAGCTGATATCAGTAACTACGAATACCGGAGAAATCTTTTATATGACATCGTCACCAAAGCGGGATTTTCCTGTATCAAACCAGCCGGGGCCCTCTATCTTTTTCCGAAAGCACCTGTGGATGACAGTGCTTTTGCTGCCGCCTGCGCCCGTCATAATCTTCTTGTAGTTCCGGGATCGGCATTTTCATGTTCCGGCTATTTTCGACTTGCTTTTTGCGTCTCTGAAAAGACAATTCGCGGTTCCGAAGAGGCATTTATGGCCGTCGGAAAAGAATTCGGTCTGATCTGACTAATATCAAATTACACGGCAGGCGTCACCATAACCAATACAATGCCTTCTTTGAAGTCAATTCCGATTTCTTTCGCGCTTTTTTGAACGCGGTTGCTGACGGAAAACGAACTGCCGGGCAGAAGTGTCTGGTCAGACAGCGGATAATAAAGTCCAATAGAGCTGACGCCCTTCACTTCTGTAAAAAGCGGCAGCAGTGATATTACAAGTCCGTCACGTTCTCTGGATGTGGACCACTTCTCATAATCGAGACGAAACGATGCAGGCCCCTGCAGCGGATATACCCAGGTTAATCCATCCGTTAATGTCAGCCGATAGCCTTCACGCGTTAATTGGCCGGCCAGAAGCAGATTCGACAGCACATGATCCGGACGACCCGAAAGCGAGCAAATAAGCAGGATCGAACTATTGGCGGGTATCTCACGCAGGCAGAGTTCAGAATCTGTTGTATCTTTTTCAACCGGGAAAACTTCCAGCGGCACGCGAAGCTCATGAATCCATGAAAGCGTATCCTTATCGATCGAATCCATGTCGCCTAACAGTTTGTGGGGAATCAACCCCATTTTTTTGGCATGAAAAGCTCCGCTGTCCGCACAGATAATCCGATCTGCCTTGTCAACTTCCTCACGCAGAGCATCATAGTGAAAATTCGGACCGCCCGTAATGACTACCCATCGCATGCTTTTAGTCTCCGAATCATTTCAACCGGATCCAATGCGCCAAAAACCGCTTTCCCGGTTACCAAAAGCGTGGCACCCGCTGCAACAGCCAATGGAGCGGTCTGCTCCGATATACCGCCGTCAACAGATAGCAGAGCTTCCGATCCGATTTCATCAAGTTTGCTGCGAATTATATGAATTCGTTCCGGGGCTTCCTTGAGAAAACTCTGACCGCCGAAGCCCGGGTATACCGACATGATGAGTATGAGATCCGCCTGAAGCAAATACGGAAAAACAGACTCGATATCCGTATCAGGATGAATGGAAAGCCCTGCCTTCTTTCCGTATGAATGAATCAGGCGGATCGCTTCTGCAGGATCATCGACAGTCTCAATGTGCACGGTTATATAATCCGCTCCTGCGACTGCAAAAGGCTCAATAAAATCCAGCGGATTTGTAATCATAAGGTGCACGTCAAACAGCAGATCCGTTCTAGGCCGAATGGAGCAGACGATCGGAACACCAAATGAGATATTCGGTACATAATGTCCATCCATAACATCTATATGCAGAAAATCTGCATCCTTTTCGATTTTTCGGATTTCTTCTGCAAGACAACCGAAGTCGGCCGACAGGATGGAGGGTGCAATTTTAACTGTTCCCGTTTTTGCCATTTGTTTTCTCCTGACGTTTTGTGTTGTATGTTCTGTTATGAATATAGAAATTTACATATTCCCGATACCGTGCCAGACGATCCGGATGCATTTGGGCGTCATCAATTGCGCAGCCCAACTCGCCGATATGTTTGCAGTCTGCAAACCGGCACTTCCCGGCTATTCTCTTCAATTCCGGATACCCATATTGTACATCGTCAGCCTCTAAACCGATATCCTTGAGTTCGAGTGTTGAAAATCCGGGCGTATCCATCAAATACCCGTCACCTACTGAAAACAGTTCCACATGGCGAGTCGTATGTTTGCCGCGATGCAGGCGTTCGCTGATTTTCCCAACTTCCATGCAGGAAAAACCAGTCAATATGTTGCAGAGCGTCGATTTCCCTACGCCTGACTGTCCGGCAAATCCAACCGTATGTCCCCTGAAAAGCTTTTCAAAATAAACGAAATCAACAGGAGCATCCTGTGAAGATGAGTATACTTCAAATCCTGCATCCGCATAGATTCCGCATATACGATTTGCTTCATTGGCGTCCAGATCTGTTTTTGTAAGCCAAATGACCGGTCGAATATTCTGTTTTTCACAAAGAATAAGAAGCTTGTCCAGAAGCCCAAAATCAGGCAGGGGTTCCATCGGCGAAATCGTCAGAATCAGCACGTCAACATTGGCAACGGCCGGACGCACCAAGATGTTTCTGCGCGGCAGAATACGAGTCATTACATAAGGGATATCCGGATCCCCGGATAACTGTACTTCTACGTGGTCCCCGACGGTCGGAATGATTCCGTCTTTTCGAAAAATGCCCCTCGGTTTGGCTAAAACAGTCTCGCTGCCGGCAAAGTGAATTTCATAAGCACCGCCTACGCCCTTCACAATGGTTCCGGAAAAGATGTCTTTTTCTTCCATCATGCGATTATCCAGGAGTCGGCGACGGGGTTATTATCGGCGTCGGAGTCGGCATCGGGGTCGGCGTCGGCGCCGGAGTCGGCGTTGCCGCGGGTGCAAAGAAAGCTGTCAGAGACAGATTAGATGAAGGCATAATGAATGAATAGCCCGGTGTAGTACTCACTGATGATACGCCGTCAATTGTCCAATACTGGAATATGTATCCGGGATTCGGTGTTGCTGTAACCGTCACAGTAGTTCCGTTCAAATATATTCCGGAACCGGATACTGTACCTCGATCAATGGTATTTGTGACAACCGTAACCTGATATGGCGCAGGAGTGGGTGTCGGAGTCGGTGTCGGAGTCGGTGTGATACCATTTTGATAATTTATATAGTCTTCCAGCGTTCCGACCAATAATTTAATAGACGAATTTACCGAGACCGGAGTTCCTTTGGCAGGATCCGACATAATCACGTATTGATTTTCCGGAGCAAGGGTCTGATCGGGATTGATAATCTGCACTTCACCCAATACCAAGTGGCTCTGGGTTAATGTGTCTTCTGCAGTTAATCGAGTCTGACCTTTCATTTCAGGTACTAAAACAGTCGTCGCTTCCTGACTGACAATCAGAACGATGGAATCACCTGGTTTGAGTATCTGTCCGGCACCCGGTTCCGTCCGAATAATCAGGCCGTTGGCAATTTCACTGTTGACTTCCGGACGGGTTGAAACAACAAGTCCTTTCAATGTCAGATCATTTTGAACCGTAATAGGATCATAGCCCTTATAATCAGTGATTGTAATCGTCTCTTCTTCTATGCTGACCGTCAGAATCAATCTATGTAACCCGTTATCCGGTTTAAACTCAAATCCGGGATCCATGCTTTGGGAAATTACGATTCCGGCAACCAATGTCGGAGATTTCTCATACTCAATATCATAATCTGCAAAGGATACTTTCTTGAATCCGTCCAGAACATCGGTAATATTTTTGCCTACATAATTTTCCACAGTAAACGTATCACTTGCTTTTTGAGTCACATTGTTGGTGAGTAATTGAGCGACAAGAAACGCCGTAGCCAGCAGTACGCCGATAATCACAGCAATCAGCAAAATGACTAGAACATTGTCTTTAGTCCGCGATCTTCTTCGCTGTTCTATGGAGTGCTCGATATCCCGGAGTTTCCCATAATTGGGATCGTGACGCATAGCCTGCATCTGGCTCGTAGGAGCTTCTCCCATGTCTGATCTGGAAATAATGCCGTAAGCGCCATTGGGATCCACCATAAGTGCGTCCAATTCGGAAAACATATCCCGAATCGTGGCATATCGAAAATCAACGGATTTCTGCATGCTTTTCTGAATGATTGCATCCAGACCCGCCGGAATCCCGGGAATAAATCCGGAGGCCAGCGGCGGCGGTTCCTGCAGATGTTTGATAGCAATCGCGACGGATGTATCTCCGTCAAAGGGCACACGGCCTGTTACCATTTCAAAAAGAAGAACACCCAGCGAATATATATCCGTACTTGGCCCTACCACGGAACCTCTTGCCTGTTCCGGCGAAAAATAATGTACGGATCCCAGTGCTCCGCCGGAAGTCAGCGTAATTGTGTTGCTGCTGGCTGCGTGGGCAATTCCAAAGTCAGTAACTTTCGCAATCCGATCCCGTGTTATGAGGATATTATGCGGCTTGATATCTCTGTGAACAATTCCGTTCTGATGTGCATTTTCAAGTGCCATGCCAACCTGGATGGCAATGGGAACAGCAACGCGCCAGTCAAGATGTCCGTTTTGCGTGATCAGTTCCTTTACGGTGATTCCGTCTACATATTCCTGTACCATATAGCGGAATTCGCCTTCCTGACCAACCCCGAAAACACGCACAATATTCGGATGGGAAAGTGAAGAAGCAGCTTTTGCTTCCGTATCAAAACGCTTAATGAATTCTTCATCCGAAGTGAATTCCGGCTTAA
The DNA here is from genome assembly GCA_017881645.1 of Clostridia bacterium. Classification (GTDB taxonomy): domain Bacteria; phylum Bacillota; class Clostridia; order Saccharofermentanales; family Saccharofermentanaceae; genus Firm-13. The sequence continues at coordinate 609 of JADGQQ010000130.1, read as the reverse complement.
GAATCTTGATTGCCACACGAAGCCCTGAAGACATATCGGTAGCCAGATATACATTTGCCATACCGCCGCTGCCGATCAGGCGAACAATGCGATAGCGACCGCCCAATATCAGTCCTTCGGGCCCCTGACTGGATATACTCATACACTCTCCTTGTTTTTGTCTCTGTCGCAATGAATTAAAATCACAGTGACGTTGTCCTTGCCGCCGGCGCAATTCGCCGCATCAATCAATTGTTTGGCACACGCACCCAAATCTTTATGATGACGAAGAATGGAACGAATCTCTTCTTCCTCAATATATCCATATAATCCATCCGTACACATCAGGATCAGATCGCCTTCTGAAATATCAAATGAGTATGTATCCGGTGACATATACTCATTTACACCGAGAGATTTAAGAAGAACATGCCGTTTCGGATGAGATAATGCTTCTTCTTCGGTGATGGACCCGGAATCGACCAGCTCCTGCACAAGAGTGTGATCTACCGTAAGGCGATTTAATGCAGATCCGTGAAGCAGATACACCCTGCAGTCTCCGATATGCGAAAGATACAAACGCCAGTCACGAAGCACGGCAATGGTCAGAGTTGTGCCCATACCTTTATA
>JADGQQ010000129.1 GCA_017881645.1 Clostridia bacterium | reverse complement strand
GTCGAATATAAAATCCATGTAATCCGCGACGAGACATTCGTGCCCGCAGGGGCATCTATTCCTGATCAGAACGGCAAGATTTTCACTTTTGCTGAACTTCCCGATTCGCTGAAGCTGCCGACCGGGTTTGCACAGGATGCTCAGATAATCGGAACACAGACCGTCCCGGTTTTTACATGTGTAGGCATTCGGAGTATGATTTTGTATTTGAAGGATGGAGCAAACGATCCGGCTCTTTATATTTACAACCCCGATACCGGTTCGATTCGCCCTTATCAGGCGAATAGTGTCCTGACCCTGTCGGCGCAGATGTTTGTTGCCGTCGCCGTTCCGGATCAAGTTGCTGTCCCCGAAGGATTTACAGCAGGTAATGTGAAAATCGGCAACATCCAAATGAAGGGCTTTCTTTCTGCAGACAAGAAGACTTCTCTCGTATACCTTTCCGATGAGGCGGGAAACAACCGGTTTTACATGATAGACGCTAAAACGGGAGGTCTGTACCCATATATGGATATTCAAAAAGCCGGTGCCAGTTATCTGGTTCCTTTCGCCGTTGTCTCGGTTGTGGCCGTTGCTGAACTCGCCATGATTGCATACATAATTTATGAAGTCCGAAAAAGAAATCGACCAAAGGAAGTGAGAAGAGTCTAATGTCAACAATGAAAGCTTTTGTCCGAGGGGACAACACATTGCTGCCCGGTGAACAAAGACTGCGGGAAATTACTTTGTATATCATCTTCGGCGGATTAACGACTCTTGTTAACCTGATTTCTTTCTATTGCATAGATATTCTTCTCCACAATATGGGACTTCACGCATCCTTTGCGGGAATATCCTTTGATCCCGTTGATGTTCTGAATATCACGGTTTCCTGGATTCTCGCCGTGCTTTTTGCCTTTGTAACCAACCGCATCTTTGTCTTCCGGTCCAAAGGACCGTTTTTAAAAGAACTGATCGGTTTTTTTGCATCCCGTATTGCAACGCTGATTGTATTTGAGATCGGATTGTTTGAACTGGGTATTTTCATTACAGAAAATCTGATGGGTCTCGATAAAGAGGATACCGCACTGTCCATCGGGCATTTTTCCTTCAAGTACAAATTTATCGTCAAAATGCTGGTTGCCGTATTTGTCGTCGCCGGCAATTATTTCCTGAGCAAAATCTATGTATTCCGCGGGCAAAAGACGAACCAGCCGGTTGCCTCTGCTTCGGATTCAATTTCCGCAGACGGGGAGAGTGAAAAGAACGTTGGCCAGTAACTCTTCCGTACCGGAATTTCTTCTGTCTTCCCAGCGCTTCGGGATTCAGCTCGGCCTTATGCGGATGGAGAGTCTCATGCGCAGGCTTGGCAATCCGCAGGAAGATCTATCCTGCATCCATATTGCCGGAACGAACGGTAAAGGTTCAGTCACATCTTACATTGCCTCTATGCTGGCGGCGGATCATCATCGTGTCGGCGTTTATACATCTCCATATCTTGAACGGTTTTCCGAGCGGATCCGCATACTGGACGGACAGGATGCACTGGAACGCATGCTCGCGGACGATTCGGAAGGGGAGATCCCCCGGAGGGATCTGTTTGCATTATCAGATCAGGTTGAGCAGGCGGTCCGTGAAATGCTTGCAGACGACGAGGAGCATCCGACCGAGTTCGAACTGGTGACTGCCGTTGCTTTTCTGTATTTCAAAAAGATGCACTGCAATTATGTCGTCCTGGAGACCGGACTTGGCGGCCGTCTCGATTCAACGAATATTGTCCGGTCGCCCGTTTGTTCTGTGATTACGGCATTAGGATTTGATCATATGGACCGGCTTGGAAATACAATGCGGGAAATCGCTGCAGAAAAGGGCGGGATTATCAGGAAGAACTGCCCCGTATATCTGTATTCCCCTTGCGACGCCGGCTTGTCCGGCCCGGATTCGGATGATGCTTCCGATGTCATAGCGTCCATCTGCAGCGCCCTTGATTCACCGTTAACCATCGTATCCGCATCTGACTCGTCGCTCCTTCAAAGTTCGGCTGACGGGCAGGATTTCATGCTGTCCTTTCTGCCCGAAATTCTGCACATCCGTCTGATCGGCAGCCATCAGATACAAAACGCCGCGCTAGCCGTACGAGCGGTTCTTGCACTTGTATCGATACAGGGAATCCTGCTGGGCCTTTCACGGACAACATGGAAAGGGCGACTGGAAATCCTGCGGAAATCACCGCTTTTTCTGCTGGACGGAGGGCATAATCCGCAGGGCGCGCAATCCTTCCGCAGCGCTGTCGACGAACTTTTTGCCGGAGACTTTCAAAGTGATCCGCCGAGAATTCTTCTCGGGTTCATGGAGGACAAGGATTATCCGCAGATCCTGTCGATCCTTTTTTCGAATCTTTCCTATCGGTTCAGGGAAATTATCTGTATTACACCGGACAATCCGAGAGCGCTTTCTGCAAATGTATTGAGAGATTACATTCTGAAGCATTTTCCTGCAGAAGCTTTGTTTTACAAGAATCAAACGACTATGTATAATAAGCGAGGTATGATTTCGGCCTATGATCAGGTGCAGACAGCCTGTGAACAGGTATTATCCGAATCGAAAACCGACGGGGCGCCGATTTTGTGTGTTGGTTCACTCTATCTGGCCGGTCTCGTACGAAGTGCCTGTAAGAATGATCTATGAGGAGAATATAAATATGGACTGGCACGAAGCCGCATTAGCTTTTCCAATGCTTGAAGTTTCCGATTTATCCCGGCTTACGCTGCCGAAGGACGATCAGGAATACGTACTGTCCCAGTTCAACCGGGCCGTGTCCAACGCGCAGGGGGACAGTGCCGATATTGCCATGATCACACTCAAGAAGCTCCTGACGCAGTTTCCTGAATGGGCGGAAGCCGCGCTTCTTTATGGAATCTGTCTGGCATACGACGGCAAATTCAGAAGAGCGGGTGCAAGTTTTCAACATGCCATTTCCACTGGCCTTCTAACCGATTCACTTCTGTATGCGGCTCAGACCTATTATCGTGAAGCCGGGGCGTCCTATGCCGAGAAGGCGAATGCACGAGCAGAGATGGAAGAGGAGACAGCAAAGAAAAGTCTGGTTTCCACATTTTTTCACTCAAGAAAAACGCAGGCCGCATTCAGGGACAATGATTCCGATGTCAGGACACATATGCAGGCTCCGATATTGATGAAAGTTGCCCGTGCTCCGTCGAAGTCTAAAATAGCTTCCGACCGGGAGCGCATCGATGTGATGATGCAGTCAAATTCTTCAAACGGTGAATTGCCGGACGATGATATTGATATTTCAATCCCGAAAACACCGGCAGAAAAAATGCGTACGGCGTTTATCATTTTTTCGACCGTGCTGGCCGCAGCTATTCTGGGGATTATCATCTGGTATGTGATTATCCCATGGTTTACGGGCCTGAACGAAGCACGTTCGGACACACCGAAGCTGGCATATCTGGTTGCCGAACTCAATAAACAAAAGAACGATCCGGAAGTATCCGGCATTCTATCTGCATATGACAAAGAATATCCGACAGGAGGAACTTCATCACCCGCAAGTCAGAGTTCCGGGACATCGACCGCGTCCGCTGCGCCGGGTACAGAGGCCACGACCGCGACCGCTGCGCCGGGTACAGAGACCACAACCGCCACCACAACGCAGAGTATGGAAACGACGGTAACATCCGCGACCTGACCCATCGGCGCAGCCAGACATGAAGCATACAGCACAGGAGGGGAAATATGAAATATATAAGTACCAGAGGAACAGATTATCAGTATTCGTCCGCACAGGCGATCAAACAGGGGATTGCACCTGACGGCGGACTGTTTGTTCCGGAATCCATTCCGAAACTGACAAAAGAAGACTTCATCCGCATGGCTGGAAAGACATATGTCGAAATTGCCGCCGAAGTACTCTCCATGTATCTGGATGATTATTCACGAAGCGAACTGCTGGACTATTGCGACCGTGCATACGATGTCGAAAAATTCGGAGAGGATCCGGCTCCTCTCGTTCAGCTCAATAAGTACAACGAACGGGAATACATTCTCGAACTCTGGCATGGCCCGACAGCCGCCTTCAAAGATATGGCACTGCAGCTCCTGCCTTACCTGATGACTGCTGCTATCGAGAAGACGGGGGAGAAAAGAAAGATATGTATTCTCGCAGCAACCTCGGGGGATACCGGCAAGGCGGCCCTGGAGGGGTTTAAAGACGTTCC
>JADGQQ010000128.1 GCA_017881645.1 Clostridia bacterium | reverse complement strand
TTCGACATCCGGAAGGGCTTGTTCTATGTGATTCATTCGCAAACTACCTGTCGAGGTGGTATTCCTTCGCGGCGAACTTTCTTTCTCCGTCAAAACTGCAGCACGTACCTTCGCAGCTTACACAGACGAAGCCTGCCTTTTTCATGACTGCACCCGACGCGGGATTCTCAATGGCATGTGTGGCACTGAAGTGCCGGATGTTTTCATGTGATACGAGATAATCGATTATAAGACATAGGGCTTCCGTGGTATATCCTTTGCCCCAGAAATGGCGGCAGATGCAGTACCCGACTTCATACCGATCCTCTCCTTCGCCACAGCTTGCACTGATCGAGCCGATCATCTCATCCGTGTCCCGAATCACAATCCCCCAGTCGTAATAGCCCGTCTTCCCTATGTTCGCTTCGCATTGAGCCAGCCACTCGCGTGTCACGTCCACGTTTTCATGCGTATTCCACCGCATATATTTCGCGACTTCCGGGTCGCTTGCCCAGTTCCTGAATACTTCTTCGGCATCGCTTACGCGGAGAGGCCGCAAAATGATTCTTTGACCTTCCAAAAAGAGGGTATTGTGTGTTTGGTTCATTGGGTCCTCCATTCAGATGAAGAAAAACGCCTTGCAAGTGAATGTTGTCAGCTCCTTCTTGTCTCCGGCGGCTGTAAAAGATCCAGTATTTTCTGTGTCATCATAATGCGGACTCGCGCTTCGACGGCCATTCGAAGGGCCATCAGTGCAAGTTCCTGCTTATAGGCGTCCTGTCCGGTCTCTCCTGTGAAAGATGTCTCCGTTAATTCTATCAGAAGCGGTGCAAGATCTGAGCGGCTGTTCTCAAGAGCCTCTGCCTGGGCACGCAGAAAATAGTCGAAGATTTCATGGTCATCTTTCTGCAGGTGAGCGTTTTCCGAGAGTACGGCCAGGTCAGAAATGGACAGAACGGGCTTGAGCGAACAAAGAATCGACAGCAGCGCAAGGTGCCCCTGTGTGTATTTCTTATCTGTAGCACGGGGCAGAAGCCCGTCTTTTGTGTAATTGTTGATCATCGCCGGCGTAAGGAGCCTGTCCTCATCGGATCTTCTGTAGAAAGCCAGCTGCCGGTCCATCAGCGTGAGGATCTGGTCCATATACAGACCAATATCGGGAAGCCGGTCCCACTCCGTAAGCTGCGTTCCGGACAAAGCGGTCAGCCAGTCCTGAAGCTGTGATACAGATGTCTCCATTTTGCCTGTATCAGATGCAGAGAAAGATACGTTCTCGTTGTCTTTATGATGAGCATCATTCTTCGCCATTAGATCTCCTCCAAATCAACTAGGAAATGTAGTTAGATCATATCATACCGTCTTGTTTCTGTCTTTAGATGAATCCACACGTACGCAAGATTTTTCGAGGATGCGGCGGGTGAGGATCATCATATGACCGCAGGTTTTACAAACCAGCGCCACGTCAGCACCGACCCTCTGGATGTCCCAGGTCTTCCCTCCGCACGGATGTGCTTTTCGAAGCGTCACTACATCTCCCTTTTCGAAAGGATATAAGAAAAACACGCCCGCCATGCATATGCCTCCATTTGCCCTTGTTTCGTGTCAGATCTTCTTTGCCGCCGTCACGCGGGGGTTGCCGCCGTAGTCCCGGATGCACTGCACATGCTCATATCCGTACTCCCGGCAGAGTGCAGGAACGCTTTCGCCCTGATCGTAGCCATGTTCCATAACCAGTATACCTCCGGAAGCCAGCAGCGGCGTCGCTTCAGAGAGAATTCTCCGGTAGAAGACAAGCCCGTCCGCTCCGCCCCGGAGCGCAATCTGCGGCTCATAATCAGATACATCCGGCATCAGACCGGTCATATCTTCGTCCGTAATATACGGCGGGTTTGACAGAATCAGGTCCGCCTGTTCCGGTCCCCAGAAATCCGAAAGGACGTTACGCTCCGGAAGCAGATCGCAGGCACACAGAAGCAAATTCTTCTGCAAATCATGCGCACAAATATTGATATCCGCGTATGTCAGTGCGTCCGGTGAAATCTCGGTCAGTACACCTTTGCAGTTGATTCCTTTTTGATTCAAGGCAAGACCTATAGAAATACCCAGACAGCCGGAGCCTGTGCACAGGTCCATGAAACGGAAAGTGCCGTCCGCAGCAGGTATTGCTGCTGTTTCGGGCATCCGGTCGCCGTTTGTCTGTCCGGACGGAAAAGGAAGCAGGCCGAATCGGCTCAATGCCGTTTCGATGACGGTTTCGCTGTCCGACCGCGGAATAAGAACCCCCGGACCGACCCGAAATATATGTCCCCAAAAGGATAAAGACCCGATAATGTACGCCAGAGGTTCATTTTTCTGTCTGCGCCGGCTGATTTCCTCAAGAGCGAATCGCTGCGTTTCCGAAAACAATCCGTTCGTTTCATCATTGGCATGCGATATGAAAAACGCACGGTTCTTCCCGCTGATCTGCGAGAGCCATAGGTATGGTTCGTATTTCGCGTTCTCGATTCCCGCACGTTCCAAATATTCGATGTTTTGCTTGATCCAATCGGACAGAATCACCAGGTATCCTCGCCCTCGTTTTCGGGAAGAACGGCCTGCACGGCTGCAATGGCAACCTCGAGCATGCTGTCATCCGGCTCGCGGGTGGTAAAGCGCTGCATCCACAAACCCGGCTTTGAGACGGAGCGGCAGATCACATTTGTATCGTGTTTTCCAGTAAAATGAATAATTTCATATGCAATTCCGGCAACAACCGGTACGAGCGCCAAACGGATCAGCGCGTTGAGCCACCACCAATTCACACCGATGAAAACACCGGCAATGCAAAACACCAGAATAGACACAATGACGACCACAAAGAGAAATGCAGTTCCGCATCTCGGGTGAAAACGGCTGAACTTACGGACATTGGCAACGGTCAGCGGCTCACCGGCTTCATAGCAGGCAATCGTCTTGTGTTCGGCACCATGGTACATCCAGACTCTGGCAATATCCTTGATTCTCGATGTCAGTGCCAGGTATCCGATAAAGATGGCAATCCGGAGAATGCCCTCTGCAAGATTCAGAATCAGGTTGACGGAAATGGAATCGGATTTGCTTGCCGGAATCCAATTCGAAATGAAATCAATAATCAGTCTGGGAAGGAGCATGAAAAGAGCTACGCTGAACAAGATGCCCAACAATGCGAAAATAACGATCATGATATTCATATTCTTCTCAAGAAAAGCATCCAGGCGTCCTTGCTTCTCGACAGGCTTCGGCGGCTGCGCTGCAGTACGTGCGTCATCGGCCATCCGTGACAGACGGTTCTCGGTCTGCGGTTCTGTTATCGCGTCCGTATCGGCTCCGCCGGCTTCTGTCTCAGCGACCTGCGATACTTCAGGGATCTGTTCTTCCGCTGTAGGTGTCACTGCAGATACCGGCGGTGTTTCTTCCGAAAATTCGGCGGATTTCATCAAAGCACCCGTTCCTGTTACCAGCTGTCTGAAAAGACGGATACCTCCGCGGAAAAACGGAAGCTTTTCAAAAAAGACCATCTTCCTGCCCTGCGCGATTTCTTCGACAAGAATGGATCCATCAGATTTGCGGATGGCCATTGCGATGCGGCGCGGACCGACCATCATCAGACCCTCGATGAGCGCCTGACCTCCGATGGTTGTTTTCTTGAGTTCTTTTCCGGCGGCTGTTTTTGTATGTTCTACGGCGGCAGGCACGGCCTGCGTCCTGTTTTCCAAGGTTGAACCATTGTTTTCTGCCATTTTCTTTCCCCTTTGGTGTGAGCGATTGGATATCATTCTATCAGACTTTCATGAAAAAGAAAAAGAGAGATGAAAAACATCTCTCTTCAGTCCTGTCTTCTAAAAATGGATTATTTGCCGTCCATTCTCTTACGGAACTTGTCTACGCGTCCGCCGGTGTCTATGAGCTTCTGCTTGCCTGTGTAGAACGGATGACACTTCGAGCAAATGTCTACATGAAGACTGTTCTTCGTAGATATCGTCTCAAAAGTCTCGCCGCATGCGCACTTTACAGTGACTTTCGCGGACTTGGGATGAATTCCTTCTTTCATTGTCTCACCTCTCATCAAAAGTTCGGCGCGTATTTGCTGTGTTGAAATCACGATACTACGTATGCCAAACCGGACTAATATATGCAAGGGGTATTATGCAACACTATGACCGCGGTGTCAACGTTTATTTGCCGTTCGCGCCTGCAGGTCCGCCATTCGACGTTCCCGCCGGCCTTGTACCGCGCAT
>JADGQQ010000017.1 GCA_017881645.1 Clostridia bacterium | reverse complement strand
GAATCTTTTCTGGAGGTATATCACAAGCGCAATTCGGAAGAGGCGGAAGATCCGGTATTCTTATTCAGTAATGTTCTGCAGAGAAGAGTCAATGCACTTGCATCTCAATATGCGGTAACAGATAACAGATCCAGACAGAATGACCGGGTGCTTGACGAATTTACGGAGAACTCTATTTTGTCTGAGATTCACCGCAAGATCGATTCCGCTTCTTTTCGATTATTTGAACTCATTACTTCCAATTCAGTCGGAAGATCTTCGTTACAGTCGGATCCTGTTTTGGGACAGATTCAAAACGCCGGAATTTCTCCAGTACTTATTATTCAATTGATTGTTGTTGGATTGCTTATATTCATTATCACGTTTGCCGGTGCCAAATCCGTTTTCGGAATCAATGATCTTGCACCCCAATCCCCCAACAGCAAAGAACTGCAAATCGAAGATCTGTTGGCTCCTGTACTGAATTATCTTCCGCTCGACACGCTTGTCCAACCGACAGGTACGGATGCAGGTGCAATCGATCCAAACGCGACGACCGCGATATCTGCTACGGGGGATTCTACTTCTGCAGGTGAGACCACGACTGCCTTAACAGGTTCGGATGCGTCCGAACCTTCGGCTACCATGGGATAGAATATAATTGCCATGCTTTTCAATTACATTTCATCGTTCGTTCCAGAGCCCATTAAGCTGCGAAGGATCTGGTCATTTCTGTTCGGCAGGATGAAGTGTAACTTGGAAAATAGCACCTGTTTTCCCGTCAGTACGGTTGGATGCCGTAACAGATCCGTCATGATCCGTTATAATAGCCTTTACTAGTGCAAGACCAATTCCGTGTTTTCCGTCTTCACCGCGTGCAAATCGATCAAAAAGATGTGCCATTATATCTGCAGATATGCCTTTGCCATCATCCATAACTTCCACAACGATTGTTTCCGGTGTGGTTTTCGATATGGAAAGTGCCACATTGGAAGCCGCATATCGAATACCGTTCGAAAGAATGTTTTCAAATGCTCTGAATAAATCGTTCTCATTTCCAAGGATTATATTGTCTTTTGAATGAATGTGCACAGAAATATCCTTATTAACCAGCAGGGCGGAACCCCGCACTTTATCCGCCACAGATTCAAGTAGTTCATTCAGGTCGATCAGCTGTTTCGAAATCTGCTGTCTTCCGGCAGCGGCTGTATCTAATCTGGAAATGCTGAGCAAGTTTTCAACCATACCCGTCAAACGCTGTGATTCGGAGATAATAACGTCAGCGGCACTCTCCTGATCATCGAACACTTTATATCGTATGCCCTCCGCATATCCCTGAATGGACATCAGAGGAGTTCTAAGTTCATGAGAAGCATTCTGAAAAAATGTCTTCTGTTCTTTATCGGAAAGTTCGAGCTTTTCTGCCATGATATTCATATCAGACGCAAGTTCATTCAATTCTTTATCAAAAAAATCAAAATCATGCCTTTGAAAGATACCGGAACCGATTTTGCTGGCGAATTTTGTTAATTTTCGAATAGACCGAATAATACTGTTTGAAACAATTAATGAAGTTAGCAGCGTTAAAAAAAGACTGATAATGAGAATTACGTATAGCAACTGATTAATGGACTTTAAAAATACAAAGTAGGGAGAGGCATCCAAATACAGGAGTAAATAACTCACACTGCCGGATCGACTTACTACAATCGGAACAGATGCAATATAAAAAGATGACTCATCGATTCGAATTACTTTAACACCCGATTCTCCGAGGGGAATATGTTGTTTGCTCAGCTGATTTATCACATTTTGCGTAGTGATCTTCTCGCGAATATAGTCAGAAGTTGTAGGCCACTGAATTCGGCCGTCCGTACTGATCAAAGAGACCTTCACATCAGAACTTCCCTTTAAAGTCAGAACAACGGTATTTACAACAATGCTGATATCGTCATCGTGAAAGTCGGCAACCGGAAAAAAACGGGTTTCCGTTGCAAGATTTCTAGCCAATGTGATGGACTGGTTCAATTTTGCGGTTGCATCTTTATGGATGTAATTTTGCACAAAAAGATTGAATGACACAAGTATGACGGCAAAAGATATCAGGAAGACTATGAGAAATGCTAGAAAAATATGAAGACGAAGTCCAATTTTCGCATTTTTCATGTTACGTCTCCGAAAGGGAGGCTTCCGGTTCAACGAGTGATCCTTCATCATCATCGGACAGAGCTTTCAGCCGGAATCCATAACCCCAGACGGTCTTAATTACTACATGAGAAACCGTGAGCTTCTTCCGCAGACGTTTGACAGTATCATCGGCAACTCTTGTTTCAACTTCGGTCTCATAGCCCCAGATGCGGTCCAAGAGTTCGGAACGGGAAACCGCACGATCCTTGTTCAGAATCAAATAAGTTAGAAGAGAAAACTCGTTAGGGGTCAACTGCATCTCATTGTCACCGCAGGTAGCTGATTTTGTTTTCGTCATAATAGCGATATCCTCAAAACGGAGACAATCATCCGTTTGATCATTTTTGTTGCTTTCTGCTTCAGCTCTTCGGAAAATCGCTTTGACTTTCATAACGAGTTTGATCGGGCTGAATGGCTTTGTAAAATAATCATCACTGCCAAGTGACAAGCCGGAAATGTAATCTGCATCGCTGTCTCTGGCGGTAAGCATAATAATCGGAACATTGCTCATTTTCCGAATGTCACTGCAGATGAAGAATCCGTCTCTGCCGGGCATCATAACGTCAAGAATGACTAAATCTGCCGGATTTGTTGAAAAATACCGAAGCAAAGATTCTCCATCCGGGAATGCCGTTACATCATAGCCTTCACGCTCCAGAAAAGTTTGAACTAGATTTCGAATATTTGACTCATCATCAGCAACGTATATTGTCTTTTTCATTATGTGCCTCCCAAGATGCTATCCGGTCCCGATTTTCGTTTGATATTTATATGCTAAATTAAATCGAGACTCGCTTTGCGTGAAAAGTGAGGAATTATAGAAAACATCCCGCAAATATATAAAAGAGTGAAATCGACCGTATCATTCGGATTGTACGGTCAATATCACTCTCATTATACGACGAATGTTCGTCTTGAGGAAATAGACAGGATATTTCCGGAGATCCGGAAGGTTACAAATATTTACCGTTGCTTTCAATCGTATCTCTATACCAATATCCTGAGTCCTTTATTGTTCTCTTCCCGGTAGGATAATCGACATGAATCAGACCAAACCGTTCATAATACCCGCGGGCCCATTCGAAATTGTCCATGAGAGACCAAACGAAATATCCTTTGATATCAATGCCATCTTCAATGGCATGTTTCATATTCTGCAAATAGCGGTGAAGAAAATCGATTCTTTCGGCGTCGTGGACTTTCCCGTCAAGATGGACCCAATCGGTTGAGGACATGCCGTTCTCCGTTATCAGAATTGGAACATGGTATCGCTCGTAGCAGAATTTTAAAGTCCAGTACATTATTTCCGGACTAACGGTCCAACCGAAACAGGTGTGTGCATACCCAGGTACACGCGGTACAACGGATGGTTTTCCGTCCGCACCTGTAGTTACAAAATCACCATTGTATAAATTGATCCCGAAAAAATCGACGGGCTGTGAGATAAGCTTCATATCATCGTTGCCGATCCTGGGAAGAATGGACTCGTATTGATCCAAATACTCCTGAGGATATTTCCCAAGATGTATCGGATCCGTATAAATAACAGCCGATCCGGCAAAATCTTTCAGAATGCTGAACTGACGGCTTCGCGCGGCTTCAACATCTTTATCGGAATATGGAATACTCACATAAGGGGTAGCTTGGGAAAAAGCAATTTTTGACGGAAGTTTTGATTTGCTGCGAATGACTGAAACCATCTTTCCGTGTGAAAGCAAGACATTATGAACGGCAAGAGCCAACTCTCGATCGCTGACTTGATATCCCGGAGCATGGCTCTGAAGGAAATAGCCGCTATTAATAAAGCATTGAGGTTCGTTGAGTGTAATCCAATTGGAAACCCGATCTGAAAACGCATCAACAATAACTTCGGAATATTTCTCGATCCATGATGGCATATCGGGATTCAGCCATCCGCCGCGTATATGTAATGAAAAAGGAAGATCCCAATGAAACAAAGTAACAAACGGCTCAATTCCGTTTGCCAATAATTCATCGATTAATTCATCGTAAAACTGCAGGCCGGACTGATTTACTTTGCCTACACCGTCGGGAATAATCCGCGGCCATGAAATAGAAAATCGATACGCCTTGAGTCCGAGTTCTTTCATTAAGCGGACGTCTTCTTTCATATGATGAAAATGATCTGGTCCGATCAGAGCATGCTCACCGTCGGCAACCTTCCCGGGAATTTCACAGAATACATCCCAATTGGATAGTGCCCGCCCATCTTCTGCGGCACCGCCTTCAATTTGGATGGAGGCAGTTGCTGCGCCCCAGATAAAGTCAGATTGTATGCCCATAGTTTCCTCCGCGTCATTTTTTGTACATTGTATCTGCATTATTATAGACGCTTTTCAGTGCAAATTGTATAAGAATTGTGGCGAAAAATATTCAACCTATTCTTTTATGCATTTATGGAGTATCATATATTTTGTTAAATCAAAATTCTTTAATTTGTGAGCAGCAAATTCTTTGGAGAATCAATAGATGACAGAGATTCTTGTAACCGGCGGTGCCGGATATATTGGAAGCCATACTTGCATTTCACTTTTGGATGCAGGATATGACGTTATCATTCTGGATAATTTGTCCAATAGTCGTTTTGCGGTTGTTTCGCGTATTCAGGAAATCAGTGGTAAGACCGTAACATTTTATCCGTATGATGCAGCCAATGAACTGGAACTTGAAAAAGTGTTTGCCCGACATGACATATCTTGTGTCATTCATTTTGCGGGGAAAAAAGCAGTCGGTGAATCCGTTCATATGCCGATCGATTACTATCGCATTAATTTGAACACAACTCTTTCGCTCTGCACTGTGATGCAGAAGCATAACGTGAAAAACATCGTATTCAGTTCATCAGCAACCGTATATGGAACATCAGATATCATGCCCCTGCAGGAAGATTTTCCTCTGGGCGAATGCACAAATCCATACGGTTGGACGAAATGGATGAACGAGAGAATTTTACGGGATATTTGGAATTCTGATCCATCCTGGAGCATACATCTTCTTCGCTATTTCAATCCGGTCGGTGCTCATTCATCCGGCCGAATCGGGGAGGATCCGCTGGGTATACCCAACAATCTGTTTCCGATTCTTCTTCAGACAGCTGTTGGCCGTATTCCCAAACTCATTATTCACGGGAATGATTATCCCACACCGGATGGAACAGGAATCCGTGACTACATACATGTTATGGATCTCGCAGAAGGTCATGTTGCATCGGTAAAAAAATGTTTATCTGATTCCGGCGTCAATATATTCAATCTTGGAACCGGAAAAGGCTATTCGGTATTGGAAATACTTACAACATTCGAAAAGACAATCGGACGAAGAATCCCCTGTGAAATTGGGCCCCGGAGACCAGGGGATGTTGCAATTTGTTATGCCGGGACGCAAAAAGCGGAAACCGAATTGCATTGGAAAGCCAGCCGGGACATTCTCAGTATGTGTAAAGATGCCTGGAATTGGCAGAGTCAAAACCCGTTTGGATATGAATAGAATTCATCCTGAATGAATCTGACTGAAGAAATCATGTGGAGGAACAGGAAATAATGAAACAGAACAAACCCAATAGAAGACAGGATCAGATGAACGGGACGCCGACCGGTTCATATGGAAATACCTATTCGAATATGAATAATCCGTCTGATGTAAATCATCGAATCACACAGAGTAACGATGGCGGTATGATTTCTACCCCCGGACAGAATCAAATGCGAAAGAATAGAAAGAGAAAAATCACAGCCGGTCAAGTGCTCTTTCGAATGGTTCTTGTCATTCTAGTAGTTGTAATTGTCGCAGCTCTTAGTTTTATTTTTGTCAAAGACTACTATATTGGGAGAGTGAATTTTATTGAAGCAAAACCCAACCAAACATATATTGACGAAAATGGCTCAGCTATTAAAATTTCGGATGCCGCTACGGAGTCAACAATCAATTCACTGCCGCATGTAGATGGAATTCACAATATCCTTTTGATAGGAATTGACAGCAGATCGACGTCCTATATTAAGGATGGGTCAGGTCACCTGGCAGATATTATAATGATTTTGACCGTGAATGAAAATGACAATTCAATAAAACTTACTTCCATACAAAGAGACAGTTACGTTTTTATCCCGGGATATACGCAGCCGCAGAAAGTGAATGCCGCCATGACATATGGAGGGCCTGACCTCCTGATGTTAGTTTTGCAGAGTCAGCTTCGAATCGAACTGACAGAATATGCTTATGTAGATATGAACCATATGGAGAAGGTAATTGACGCGGTCGGCGGCGTGAAAGTCAATGTTTCCGAAAGCGAAAGAACCAATGTTTTGGGCGGACTCAACGAACTTGTAGCCGAACAGAATGAGGTATTTGGATCCCCCGCCGGATCCCACATGCTGACAGAGACCGGTGACGTTACTTTAGATGGTCGACAGGCTGTTGCATATGCAAGAATTCGCCATGTCGGAAACGGTGATTACGACCGTTCCAAAAGACAAATTGAAGTTCTTACGAGTCTGATGTCAAGGTTTATGAAATTGAGCATTACGGGGAAAGCGGGTGCTCTTGACGATGTGCTTTCACTTATTTCTACAAATATTCCAAATAATAATTTGGAGTGGTACGCATGGACATTTCTCCCGGGTATAAAATCATCAACATTTGAATATATGTCGGTTCCGATGACCGGATATTCAAATGAAGGCATGTACTATGACATTAAAACCAAAGGCGAATGGAGTATCCGGCCGAACTGGAATGGAATCATTCCCAAATTGCAGGAGTATATTTTCGGGAAAACCTTTGTATTCGACCCGGTCGCTACGATTCCCAAAGCTCCGTCTGCAACGCCTACGCCGACACCCGTCGGATCCGGAGATAATACGAAAACAGGCGGAAGCTGATTCAGTCGGCATTGATATTTTCAAAAATGCCCCCTGCCCTGAATTCCATGACTTGACAGAGAATCTAAAAAGCCCTATATTTATTTCTGAGTTAGCACTCATGTGATATGAGTGCTAACATATTCATTGCATGCACAAATAAGGGAGGTTTCATTATGACAATCAAGCCACTTAGCGACAGAGTCGTTATCAAAATGGTAGAAGCTATCGAGACAACGAAGAGCGGTATTGTACTTCCGGGTTCAGCAAAAGAAAAACCACAGGTTGCGGAAGTCGTAGCCGTCGGTCCCGGCGGAATCGTAGACGGTAAAGAAATCACGATGCAGCTGGCTGTGGGTGACCGCGTTCTTATCAGTAAATATGCGGGAACAGAAGTGAAGATTGATAATATCGAATATACGATTCTTCGTCAGAGCGATATTTTAGCAATTGTAGAGTAATTTCTCATTAAATCAATACAAAAGGAATCTATGGAGGTAGATGCAGATGGCTAAAGAAATTAAATATTCAGAGGACGCACGCCGTGCTCTTGAAATCGGTGTAAACAAAGTTGCAGATACGGTGCGTATTACTCTTGGACCGAAAGGCCGTAATGTCGTTCTGGACAAGAAATATGGTCCGCCGCTTATTACCAACGACGGCGTTACGATCGCCAAAGAAATTGATCTGGAGGACCGGTTTGAAAATGCAGGTGCACAACTGGTTCGTGAAGTTGCATCTAAGACGAATGATGTGGCCGGTGACGGTACCACAACAGCGACAATTCTTGCTCAAGCCATAATCCGTGAAGGAATGAAGAATCTTGCTGCCGGAGCGAATCCGATCATCCTCCGCAAGGGTATTACTCTTGCTGTAGACGCGGCTGTTGCGGCCATTGCCCGTGACGCAACGCCCGCGAACGGTCCCCACGATATTGCGCGTGTTGCTGCGATCTCTGCCGGGGACGAATATGTCGGACAGCTCATTTCAAAAGCGATGGAAATGGTTACTTCCGATGGTGTTATAACCGTTGAAGAATCGAAAACCATGGGAACGGATCTTGAAGTGGTTGAGGGCATGCAGTTCGATCGCGGATATGTATCTTCCTACATGTGCACCGATATGGACAAAATGGAAGCTATTTTAGACGATCCGTATATTTTGATTACCGATAAGAAGATCAATAACATTCAGGACATTCTTCCTCTTCTTGAGAAAGTTGTTCAGCAGGGTAAGAAACTTCTGATTATTGCAGAAGACATTGAAGGAGAAGCACTTGCAACTCTCATCGTAAACAAACTCAGAGGTACATTTACCTGTGTCGGTGTGAAAGCACCCGGTTTCGGTGACCGCAGAAAAGCGATGCTTCAGGATATCGCCGCTCTTACAGGCGGTCAGGTAATAACAGAGGATATCGGTCTTGATCTCAAAGAAGCTACCATTGAACAGCTTGGACGGGCACGTCAGGTGAAAATTTCAAAAGAGATGACCATCATTGTTGACGGTGCCGGAAACGAAACAGATATTAAAGCTCGTGTTTCACAGATTCGTGCGCAGATTGAAGAAACGACTTCTGATTTTGACAGAGAGAAGCTTCAGGAACGTCTGGCAAAGCTTTCCGGCGGTGTAGCCGTCATTAAAGTCGGTGCTGCAACGGAAACTGAGATGAAAGAAAAGAAGCTTCGCATTGAAGATGCACTTGCCGCGACGCGTGCTGCTGTTGAAGAGGGGATTGTCCCCGGCGGCGGAACTGCATATATCAATGCACTGCCTGATGTCCTTGCGCTGATACCCCATCATACCGGGGATATTCTTACCGGTATCCGCATCGTTGCCAAGGCTCTCGAAGAGCCGGTTCGACAGATTGCCATCAATGCAGGTCTGGACGGCAGTGTAATCTGCGAGAACATTAAGAAGAAGGCACCGGGAATTGGATTTGACGCCCTGAATGAGACCTATGTCAATATGGTCAAAGCAGGCATTGTCGATCCGGCGAAAGTAACCCGGTCCGCCTTGCAGAACGCAGCATCCATTTCTGCAATTCTGCTTACAACGGAATGCGTTGTCTGTGATATCCCTCAGCCGGAACCCCCGATGCAGAATCCGGGAGCAGGCATGTACTAAGAGTTCATCTTTTACAAGATAAGAAGGTCCTGTTATTTGACAGGACCTTTTTTTGTCTGCTTCGGTGAATACAAGGGAGATTCTTTCGAATGTCTTTTGTATTCCTGTGAAAATACGGTATGATAATAGGAAAAACATTATAGGAGATTTCGAATATGCAGAAAGATATTTTTGTTGAGAAACTCGTAAAGCACAGAAAGACGGGGAATGAAAACCTTCTGTCCATTATGATTATTTTGTCTGCGTTCTTTCTCATTGTTTTTTGTTTTTTGATGCCTTTTGTTTATCAGACCAATTTTCTCGCAGTATCGGCCATCGTTTCGTTTGGTATCGGATATCTGGCCTATCGAATCGTTACATCGTTTAATCGTGATTATGAGTACAGCATTACAAACGATGAGTTACTGATCGAGCAAATTATTGCTCAGCGGAAAAGAAACAGAGTCTTTATTGGGTCGGTCAAAGATTTTTCTATTGTAGCCCCCATTTCAGGGTCAGATTATGAAACATATTGCAGCCAGAAGATCTTTTGCCTGGATTTTCGATCCGGAAACAATGATGAAGACGGTTGGTTTTTTGTAACCCGTAAAAGCGGAAGTTCCATGATGATTCTTTTTGAGCCGGATGATCGGTTTATTGATGCTTTTAAAAAATATATCCCGCGTTTCGTGAAAACCGTATAATCTCTCATGTCCTGCAGAAAAATAGAAATTTTCAAACTTTTCGAAACAAATAGATTGTGGGGGGAAAGCCAATGGCAAACAAAAGCATCAGGGAAGGTGTTTCTATGCAGAATCTGAACCAACCCGTTGACGGAACAGGTAAGAAGGGGAAAAAGGGCCGTTTTACCAAACAAGAACTTAGTTGGATGTTTTATGACTGGGCTAACTCAACATATGCGACGAATATTATGGCAGCCATTTTCCCGATATATTTTGTAAACGTCTGCGCACCGCTCGGGCAGAATTTCGGAACCCAAATGTGGGGATTCGGTACGGCATTAGCGACAATTATTGTGGCACTGCTTGCTCCGTTGCTGGGTGCTATCGGTGACTACAAAGGCATGAAGAAGAAGATGCTTTCATTTTTTCTGTTTCTGGGAGTCACATTTACGTTCACAATGGCGATCACTGACAACTGGAAAATGATGCTGGTCGGATATGTTGTTTCATATATCGGCTTTATGGGCGGGAATTTGTTTTATGATTCATTCCTGACAGATGTCACAACGCCTGACAGGATGGACAAAGTTTCATCATTCGGTTATGCCATGGGATATTTGGGAGGCAGTACAATCCCGTTTTTCCTTTCCATAGGCGTATTGATGTATCTGGGTATGGAAAATCCGCTTGGTGTCA
Organism: Clostridia bacterium; assembly: GCA_017881645.1. GTDB lineage: Bacteria > Bacillota > Clostridia > Saccharofermentanales > Saccharofermentanaceae > Firm-13. Next base: position 2,908 of record JADGQQ010000017.1, on the reverse strand, counting down.
AAATTGCCGTTGTTATAACGACTCTCTGGTGGGGGATATTCAGCATACCTATTCTTCTGAACGTCCATCAGAAACATTATCTTGAAATCCCTGCAAAAAGCCTGGTAAATAAAACGTTTTCCAGTATTTGGCGTACGTTCAAATCCATTTTTAACAATAAAGGTCTTTTTGTGTTTGTACTTGCGTATTTCTTCTATATCGACGGAGTGAATACGGTTATCAATCTGGCAACATCTTATGGAAAAACACTTGGACTCGACACGACAAAAATGATTATGGCTCTTCTTGTGACGCAGCTTGTTGCGGTACCATTCTCCATTCTTTTCAGCATTATTGCTCAGAAAGTCGGTTCGATCCGAATGATTCTTATCGCTGTATGCGCCTATGTCGTAATTTGCATGGTCGGATTCTATATGGGATTAATGGTCGAAGGTGCAGGAGCGCAAACATCCGGAAATAACGAACTGTATCAGACGGCCATTGCGCATGCTCAAACATTGTTCTGGATGATGGCAATCATGGTCGGCATGGTCCAGGGCGGAATTCAAGCTTTATCGAGATCATATTTCGGCAAGTTGATTCCAGCCGAAAGATCCAATGAGTATTTTGGCTTCTTTGACGTATTTGGCAAATTTGCTGCTGTTATGGGACCTCTTCTGTACAGCATAGTGCTTATGATCACCCATAGTGCGGCATGGGGCATCGCGAGTATCTCGCTTTTATTCATCACAGCCATGATTATTCTTATAACCGGCAGGAAGGTATTATTAACTGCTGAAAAAATGTAATTCTCCCCGCGGCATAAATGACAAAAAATCGACCCCATATTCATGAACAGACGATTTTAATGTTTGAAAGGAAATGCAAATTTCAATGGAACAGAATCAAACAAATCAAAATCCGGATATTATCGGAAACCGTTCTCGTCTTCAACCCGGTGAACACAGTAAATTTACATACGAAATTCGCGGAACCGATACGGATTACAAGGATCAGATCCAAATGCATTCCATTCTTTCCATGATGCAGGAGGCCGCTTCCGTCAGTGCGGCCGATTATGGCTGGGGTGCAGAAGTTACGGATAAAATGGGTACATGCTGGATTCTTCTGCGCATGTCTGTCCGGATGAAGAAACTTCCCGCATGGCTGCAAAGGATTACGATCGAAACCTGGTCAAGAGGGGCTGACCGTCTGTTTTTCCTTAGGGATTTCATAATATATGACGAAACCGGTGAAAAGATTGGAGCAGGGTCATCCACATGGATTCTAGCAAATATTGAATCGCATCGTCCGGTTCGTCCTTCTGCATTAATGGACATGTCCGACCTGCCTTTGACTCCATCGGAGGCTCTGATGTTTGATCCTCCGCAGATTCTTCCGGCAAACAGCCCGGAATGGATGATGACGAACATGATGTCGGAGAATTCACGGGTAAAGTTCGCTGATTTCAGTGAAATCGATCGGAATCTACATGTAAACAACACGAGGTATGTTGCCTGGTGTATGGATGCTGCGCACAGTTCATCTTTGGATCAGCCGGATGTATTGGGATTGGATATAAATTTCAATTCCGAAATCCGTTACGGCGAAAAAGTGATTCTTTTCTTTAAGGAAAGAAATCCCGGAGAGTTGGCTGTTGACGGTTTTATTGTGGATCAAAGCAAAATAGCATTTTCTGCAATTCTCTATCGCGATGAAATGAAGCATCAATAAACCGGGTTTCAGGGCAGCATTTTTGCGGCAATTCTCAGGTAATTTGTAAAATGCACGAATGATCGCATGTAATTGCGTCATTTTCTTGTTCCGTTTGCTTCCTTGTTTTATCAAATTGGGTTATAATTTTACTCGCGCACTCTAATCACGGCTAACTAAGGAGGATCAAACATGATTGAAATTTCTGATCTTGTGAAATTCTATGGAGACAAAAAAGCTGTTGACCATATTTCTTTCACAGTAAATAGAGGTGAGATTCTTGGTTTTCTTGGTCCGAACGGAGCAGGAAAAACAACAACAATGAATATACTTACCGGTTATTTGTCCGCAACATCGGGTTCTGTAAAAATCAACGGTCATGATATTTTGGAGGAACCTGCAGAAGCGAAAAAATGCATCGGATACCTTCCGGAAATGCCGCCGCTATACCTCGATATGACAGTATTGGAATACTTGAAATTCATTTGCGATCTGAAGAGCGTACCCAAGGATCAGAGAATCCGTCAGTTGGCAGAAATCATGCGCCTCGTCCGTATTGCGGATGTTTCAGATCGTGTCATCCACAATTTGTCGAAAGGATATAAGCAGCGCGTCGGCATCGCTCAAGCGCTTGTCGGGAATCCGGAAGTGCTGGTTCTCGATGAACCCACGGTTGGATTAGATCCCAAACAAATTATTGAAATTCGAAATTTGATTAAGACACTCAGTAAAAATCATACGGTTATTTTGAGTTCACATATCCTTCCGGAAGTGCAGGCCGTTTGTGACCGGGTAGTCATTATTAATAATGGAAAAATTGCTGCTATTGATACTCCGAATGCACTTTCTCATAAACTGGCAGGTTCTTCGAAACTTTCAATGATATTTGAGGGTCCTCTGAAAGATGTGACGAGCAAACTCCGCACACTTCCCGGTATCATCGCGGTCACACCTGTAATTGAAAAAGACGGTCATCACCAGATCGAAATTACGGTCGATCCAAAAATGGATGTCCGTAAATCCGTATTCTTTGCAATGGCTTCGAATTCATGGCCAATTCTGGAATTCAGATCTATGGATCCGTCTCTCGAAGAAATATTCCTTAGTGTTACCACGAATGAAGAGAAGAAGAGGAGGTAATCTAGCATGTTAGCTGTTTATAAGCGTGAACTTTTGTCTTATTTTAGATCACCGATTGGTTGGCTTGCGATTGCTT
>JADGQQ010000127.1 GCA_017881645.1 Clostridia bacterium | reverse complement strand
GAGCGGTTTGAGCTGTTTATCGGCGGTCGGGAGTATGCTAACGCCTATTCGGAACTAAATGATCCGATCGATCAGCGGGAACGTTTCGCAGATCAGAATAAAAAGAGAGAAGCCGGAGATGATGAAGCAAACTTCACGGATGAAGATTTCTGTTTGTCTCTTGAATATGGCATGCCTCCCACGGGCGGTATGGGCATCGGGATCGACCGTTTTGTCATGCTTGTTACAGACCGGGCATCCATACGGGATGTTTTGCTTTTCCCGACAATGAAGCCGATTGTCTGACAAATTTCAAGGAGAAACGATGGATAAGCATTCTGATCATACTGCTTCAGAAGAAGAAGAGCTGCGTTCCGAGGTCCCGAATCAGGTGCCTGAGACCGAACCGACGGAGCAGGATAGAGAGTCGGGACGTGCTGAGGCACTTACGGTTCTCGGTCTCGATTCGACAGCAAATTCATATGCCATCGACAATCGTTTCTGGCAGCTTACAAAGAGATACCGCATGGAAAAGAACACGGAGAAGCTGAACGAAATCACAAAAGCATATGATATAGCTTCCGGACGGGCAGAAGAAAAGAAGACGGAACAAACTCTGCAACAGACATCAGGAAAGATTTTCGGCAAAACGGCCGCGCAGTGGAAAGTGCATTTTTACTACTCGTGGTGGAAATATCTGGCCGTCATTTTTGCTATAATACTAGCGATATTTCTTGGCCGGCAGATGTTTTTCGGGAAAACGTATGATATTAAAATTGTATCTCTCGGACATATGACCATGGATAATTCTTTCGTGGACGGATATGTGCGCAGCAAACTTGATTATACAAATCCATTTATTACATATGCGGACCTGATTATAGACGAATCGGACAATCAGACGACCTCGACTCTTTACGGACCGGCAGCCGCATCCTCATTTCTGGCCGTTAACCCCGACGTTCTCATCTTCGATGCGAGAACTATGCCTTATTACCTACCCTATCTGCACCCGCTGGATAGCTATTATGAGGAGCTGAAAGATTCGGTCCCGAAAGCACTTCTGGATAAAATTACACCCATACGCATGAGCATGACAGACTATTATGCCCTCGCTGCAGCGCAGAATACGGAATTTTCAGATTCGAAGACAACAACAGCATCAGAAGACGATTCGATCACACATATTTACGGGTTTCAGACCAGTGACCCTGATCTGATTCAGGCGATGGGATACAAAAATCTATGGTCGAAAGATAAACCATCCCTGGTATTTACAATCTGCTCGACATCCAAGCACATCACCCGTGCAGAGGATTTCATTACTTTGATTCTGAGGAATCAGAGCGAGATCGTCAGTGATTACGACGCCAAAACCGGCACGTCAAAATAGCGGGGGAAATTCCCGATCATTTTTGGTTATACAGGAGTTCCAGTCATTTTCGCCGCATCAAACAGTGAGAGGATTTCCTCTTGCGTTAAAGACCGGATTTCCCCGGACGCAGGCCCGTGCAAGAGCGTTATTCCGCCAACGCTTTCCCGGTGAAGAGCGGTTACGCTGCGTGATACTGCCGCCAGCATTCTTTTGACCTGATGCGTCTTGCCTTCCGTAATCGTAATGCGGCAAGTGCTGCCGGAAAGCAGTTCGAGCACAGCCGGAGCCAGTTTTTCGATTTCACCGGGGTTTTCCGACAGTGTCATTCCGGATGCAAAGAGCCGGCGTACATCTTCAGTTAGCGGATCCCCGTCATATGTGACCAGATAGGTTTTTTCTATATGCCATTTCGGACTTGTCAGCCGGTGAGACAGCGTCCCGTTATTTGTCAGAAGCAAAAGGCCTGTCGTGTGATAGTCCAGTCGGCCGACCGGCGTCAGTCCCTTGAACAGCAGTTCCTGAGGCAGCAGATCGGCAATGGTCGGCAGTCTTTTGTCTTCGAGAGCCGTAAGATAACCGGACGGTTTATGCAGACAGACGTAAAGATATCTCGAGGATTGAACCGGTGATCCGTCCAGCTGAATTTCCGGCTTCTGCGCTTCTTCCACGGAAAATGAAGGATCAACAATAACAACGCCGTGAAGACTCACGCGTCCGCTGCGAATCAGTTCCCTGATCTGCGATCTGGTTCCATATCCTGAATTTGCAAGCAGTCGATCCATTCTCATGAGGGTATTATAGCAAATTTCAGAACAGATGCGCCGTCCGAAATGAAGTGTGGTATAATGAAAATGTAAATACGGACAACAATATGCGAGATCCTTTATTGAACTCATATTCGGGAACAATCCGTTTTTAGAGGGTATCACAGGAGTCATTTTTATAGCGCAAATCGATGAACTGTTCGGATTCTTTTCCGGTGGTTTGTGAGTTTGTGATTCGAGGAGTATATATGGCGGCTAGTATTATTAACATTGAAGATGGGATGCCGAGAGTAGACGGTGCGATGAAGAAGCTCAAGCTTGAGCTGAATACGATGCGCCGTATAGGCATCAATCAGGTCAAAGTGATTCATGGATACGGTTCTTCCGGATGCGGAGGATCGCTTAAATCCGCGACACATGAGTGCCTTCGTGTTATGAAGAGCGAAGGAAGAATTAAGGCTTTCTGCCCCGGCGAACAATTCGGTCCTTTCGAGAAGACAGGACGTACTTTTTTAGAATCCTGTCCGGCTTTCCGCAATGATCCCGATTGGGCCAGAGCGAATGACGGCGTAACTGTTGTTGTCCTCAAATAGGCATTATCCCTTTGGATGAATGTTGCAGCTCTCCGCAAATCATGGCGGAGGGCTTTTTTTGACGGATTTTTGCTGTTTCGGCCCATTTAACATGAACCTTACACGAACATAACATCGCCTAACCTTGGACTAATATGCGCATAAGGTTTGATTGGTATGCTGAAGTTACAAATGAAGTGGAGGAATAAGAAATGAATAGAAAAATTAAGACTTTAATAGCGGCTTTGTTATCTTCAGTGATGATTTTTGGAGTGACGGCATGCGGTGAAGTTGCGGTGACGACCACTGCGGCAGCAAATCCCAGTACGTCAGGCACTTCAAAAGAAGACACAGCAAGCACAACGGCAGCTGTAAAACTGAACGGCGACTTAACCCTTACGGGATCCACATCCATGGCTGACGTTGCTACGGCATTAGCTGAAGCTTTTATGACAGCAAATCCTGATGTAACCGTTTCTGTAGGCGGCAACGGTTCCGGTGAAGGCCCGACTGCGGTAAATGACGGAACAGCTCAAATCGGGATGCTTTCAAGAGATTTGAAGGATACCGAAACACCTGACGCATACGATAAATACATAATCGGATATGACGGAATTTCAGTCATAGTCAACACTGCATCCGGTGTGACGGCTCTGACATCCGATCAGATCACGAAAATCTTTAAGGGCGAAATCACAAACTGGAAAGAGGTCGGCGGAGTCGATGCAAAGATACAGGTCATCGGCCGTGAAGCGGCATCCGGTACGCGCGGCGCTTTTGAAGAACTCATGGGAGTAAAAGATGTAGCCGTTTATGCTGAGGAACAGAATTCCACAGGTAACGTAAAACAATCCGTAGCATCCAACCCGAACGCCATAGGTTACGTATCTCTTTCTTCCGTGGATAATACAGTGGTTGCAGTGACGCTTGACGGTGTGACCGGTTCCGAAACGACTGTGAAATCCGGTGACTATACGCTGCAGCGTCCGTTTGTCATGATTGCGAAAAAAGCTACAACCGACCCTCTTACCAAAGCTTTCCTCGACTTTGTATTCAGCGATGCCGGAATGCAGATAGTTTCTGATGACGGTGTGGTTCCGAATCCGGGTAAATCTTGATTTTAAGATAGCGGGGATAAAGTCTTGGAGATAAAAAACTCAAGTTTTCTCCGGAAGGAAGACTTGGCCAGACGCACAGGGTTGCGTCTGGCTTCTTGCCTTGCCGGGATTTTAGCGATTGTCACATTATTTTTGCCTTTTTCCAGTTTTGTATTTGACGGCAGCGTGATACGGATGACCGGCATGCAGTTGCTTGTATCCAATATCCGGTTATCTGCGGATCTGTTAATTGTCATTCCGGTTGGGCTGCGGATTTGTATGATTCTATCTTTCGCAGCCGTCGGCGCAGGACTCGTTTTGCTGGGCATGAAGAAATTTCTATTTGCAGGCACGGCCTTTTTTGGTGCCGTGATTTTCGCTGTTGTGGAATTTACCTTTATTGCCGGTGTTACCCAGACTGCATCACGAGCGGGTGTATCCTCTGCAGACGGGGGCATGCTCTACGGATGGACACTGTTTTTCCTGCTTGCACTTACGAGCGCGATACTATCGGTCTCCGTATTAGGACTCGAGAAATCAGCGGAAATGATCTTCAAAATATCCGCACTCATTTCAATCGGTGCAGTAGTCATAATAACGATTTATATGTTCGTATACGGATCTCCCGCGATCGTACAAATCGGTCTGGGAAAGTTTTTGTTCGGGACACAGTGGAAGCCGACGGCAGCGGATCCGCAATTTGGAATCCTCTACATGATTCTGGCATCCCTTTTCGGCTGCATCGGCGCGATTGCCATCGGAGTTCCGATCGGACTGATGACGTCCGTGTTTCTGGCTGAAATTGCACCTAAATGGGTTCGTTCAATCGTCCGGCCATCCGTTGAACTGCTGGCGGGCATTCCATCCGTTATTTACGGCTTCTGGGGGATGAAGGTTCTTGTCCCGTTTATTCGAACAACCTTTACGAAGCTTGGATACAGTACGACCGGGTCCGGCCTTCTGGCCGTTATTCTGATCCTTTCCATCATGATTCTTCCTACCATCGTCAGCGTTGCGGAAACTGCGCTGAAAAGCGTTCCGTCCTCCTATACGGAAGCGTCGCTTGCATTGGGCAATACGAAAATATCTACCATTTTTGCTGTCCAGATCCCCGCAGCCCGATCCGGCATTCTTGCCGGAGTCATCCTTGGAGTCGGGCGTGCCATTGGAGAGACGATGGCCGTTATCATGGTCGCCGGAAATATCGTGCAGCTTCCGACGCTGTTTTCCTCGGTTCGTCCGATGACGGCCGGTATTGCGTTTGAAATGGGTTATGCGGAAAACGGACTTCACAGGCAGGCGCTTTTCGGGATCGGACTTGTCCTTTTCGTATTCATTATGCTTGTGAATATCACGTTCACATTTATTTCGAAAAGGGGGGTGCAAATGAATGCGAAATAAGAAAAAGGATATGGTTCTTGGTGCCTTCATCTGGATATCAGCAGCTATTACCGTTGTAGTTCTGGTTGGCATTCTGGGGTATATCCTGTATAACGGGCTGCCGCACATGACCTGGTCTTTTCTTACCACAACATATTCGGCATCCAAGAACGGCAGCAAGGGAATTCTTCCGATGATTATCAACACTTTGTATGTAATCATCGTGAGTCTTGTACTCGCAGTTCCGATTGGAATCGGCAGCGCGATTTACCTGACACAGTATGCGAAGCAGGGTCGACTTGTAAGTATCATCCGTTTTGCTACGGAGGTCCTGTCCGGAATTCCATCCATTCTGTTCGGATTGTTTGGATATGCTGTATTTGTGGTTTTGTTCCAGTTGAAGCTCTCCATTATCTCCGGAAGTCTTACAATGATGATCTGCATTCTGCCAACCATAATCCGTACGACGGAGGAGGCGCTTCTCGCGGTTCCCGGAGCGTATAAGGAAGGTGCTTTGGCAATCGGAGCCGGCAAACTTCGCGTTACGATGGGGATGATTCTTCCCTGCGCGATGTCGGGCGTTTTGACGGGGATCATCCTTGCCATAGGGCGTATCGTCGGAGAGACGGCAGCGCTTCTATTTACGGTGGGTGTTTCGGGAAATGCGATGCCGAAAGGGAAGAATATATTTGATGCTCTTTTCGGACACATACTGGAGCAGGGCAATACGCTGGCGCTTCATCTTTATAATTCGGCCATGAACGGTAAGGATCCTGTATCCGTCCCTTTTGCCACCGCCTCAGCACTATTAATCATGGTGTTTTTCCTGAACCGGCTGGCGGGTATCCTGTCCAGACGTTTTAAAAAATAGGAGTAGGAGTTAAGCATGAATAACATCAAAATTGGTATTGAGAATTTGAATCTGTTTTACAGTGATTTCCAGGCGCTGATTAACGTGAATCTTCAGATTCAGGAGCGTGAAATTACGGCGTTTATCGGACCATCCGGATGCGGCAAATCGACCTGCATCAAATCCATCAACCGGATGAATGATCTGGTGGATGACTGCCGGATTGAAGGCAGTGTCACGATTGATCACGAGGACATTTACAGTAAGGACTGCGACGTATCTCAGCTTCGCAAAAGAGCCGGCATGGTTTTTCAGAAACCGAACCCCTTTCCCATGACGATATATGATAATATTGCTTATGGGCCCCGTGTCCACGGGGTACGGAACAAGGCGGATCTGGATGTGATTGTTGAGCAGGCTTTGACCAATGCCGCATTGTGGGATGAAGTCAAAGATCGCCTCAAAGGTTCTGCGCTGGGCATATCCGGCGGTCAGCAGCAGCGTCTCTGCATAGCACGCGCTCTGGCGGTTGAGCCGGACATTCTCTTGATGGATGAACCGACATCGGCACTCGATCCGATTTCCACCTTGAAGGTGGAGGATCTGATGTTTGAGCTGAAGAAGAAGTATACGGTTGTGATCGTAACGCACAACATGCAGCAGGCGGTCCGCATTTCAGATATGACAGCATTTTTCCTGATGGGAGAGGTTGTTGAATACGGATCCACGCTTACGCTCTTCAACTCTCCGCAGAATAAAAAGACAGAAGACTATGTAACAGGACGTTTTGGCTGATGTACTCAATTGGATGCTAAGGAAATACAAGGAGGCACACATGGCTGTCAGAGGTGAATTCGATAAGGAACTTGTGAATCTGCATGATCAGATTATTCGTATGGGAACAATGACACAGAACGCGATAGAAGATGCTGTTATGGCACTTGTTGAAATGGACGCAGAAAAGGCACGGAAAGTCATGGAACAGGATGACGTGATTGATGCGATGGAAAGAGAAATTGATCAGGCCTGCGTCGATCTGATTGCCCGGCAGCAGCCGGTAGCCAGAGATCTTCGCGATGCGATTTCAACGCTCAAACTCATCACCGATCTTGAGCGCATTGCCGATCATGCGAGTGATATTTCCGAAAAGGTTCTGATTCTGGAGTCTTTTCACACGGACATCGTCATTCCTGCAGATTTGATCCGCATGTCGGATATGTCGCAGCTTATGATTCGCTCGGCGCTTGAATCCTATGTGACAAAGAATGAAGAGACCGCCGCCAAGGTCGTCCACATGGACGATAAAGTGGACGAGCTGTATGATAAGGTTAAGGACTATCTTGTGAAAAGAATGCGTCAGGAACCGGAGAGTATTGAACTTCTCACGGAGATTCTTCTGATCAGTAAGTATTTTGAGCGGATTTCCGATCATGCGCAAAATGTTGCCGAGTGGGTTCTTTTCTATATTCGCGGCAGGAGGCCGGACCAGGTATGAGCGATAAGCCACGGATCGTTCTTGTAGAGGACGACGCTGTTATTGCTGAATTGATCGAATACAATCTCACATGTGAAGGTTTCCTTATGAAAAGCTTTCGTAACGGTGCGAGCATGTTCGATGCCCTTCCGGAGACGGATGACATTTGTCTTTTTATTCTTGATATTATGCTTCCGGGGATGGACGGATTTGAAATCTGCAGAAAATTACGCGCGAGCGGATCTTTTGCACTGGTTCCGATCGTCATGCTCACGGCGAGAGGCACGGAAAGCGATAAGGTGAAGGGTCTTGAGGCGGGGGCGGATGATTATATAACCAAACCCTTCGGCATCAGGGAGTTCCTTGCGCGTGTCCAAGCGCATATAAGGAGATACAATGCTGCCAGGGATTTGAAAATACCGGGGATCCCCGGGATGCCTGCGGCGGATTCCCCGTTGTATGAGAACTCTGTTTCAGGGACCGCCCTTGTAAAAACCGCGCCCGAACTATCGGGACGTGCAGCACAGAGTGCAGGCAAACTGGAATATGCAGGCATAGTATTGGACGATATTCGTCACAGGGTATATTCGGATAATCGTGAAGTTGAGATGACGAACCGTGAATACGAACTTCTCAAGTTTTTAATGACCAATCGCGGCATTGCCTTCTCAAGAGATGATCTTCTGAATCATGTCTGGGGCTACGAATATTCCGGGGAAACACGTACAGTGGATGTCCATATTCGTCAGCTTCGACGTAAGATAGAGAAGGATGATGCAAACCCGGTCATTATCGAGACGGTCCGCGGAAGAGGATATCGTTTCTGCGAAGAATAATCTCTCCGAAGAGGTAATGGATGCTCAGAAGAATGCAGATCTTTCTGGTAATTATCGTGCTCTTGTCGATTTCGACAACGGGCATTTTTTGCATTTATTTTCTCGG
>JADGQQ010000016.1 GCA_017881645.1 Clostridia bacterium | reverse complement strand
TTACACCGTTTATATCCGGGAAATATGTATCCGTAAAAATAGCTATGTTCATGAGCATCTCCCTTACCAGACAGAATATTCAAAACATATAATACCAAAAAAAGGGGACCTTCGGTCGTTTTTGGCAACATATTCCAAAGGCTTTCATCCGAGCTGGAACGTACGAAGCAATTTCTGCAGCATTTTACCCAATAAATATATGATGAAATCTGCAGGCTGCTGCTTCGTCAGGATCCGGCAGCATTTTTCAGGTAAAAAATCGCCATCTGCGTGCGGCTCTTCAGGTTCAGCTTTTCCAAAAGGACGCTGATCGAATTGCGTACGGTACCTTCGCTGATGAACAATTGATCGGCGATTTCCCGATTGCTGCAGCCGTCGGCAACCAGCGACAGGATGGAGATCTCTTTCTGCGTCAGACCCAGAGAAGACATTTTGACGTGATCGGCCGGTTTTTCAGGACTCATGATCGGAATGCGGGCGATAATATCTTTTCCAAAAACACTTTGACCGGCCATGACGGATTTCAATGAAGGAAGAATACTCGTAAAGTCCTGCTTGAGCAAATAGCCTTTCGCGCCCATGCGAAGGGCTTTTATGATGTAATCGTCGTCAGCAAAGGTTGTAAGAAAGAACACACGTGCGTTCGGATATTCCCGTAGAACATTCTCTCCGGCCGTAAGTCCCGTTACATTCTTCATACGGATATCCATGAGAAGAATATCCGGCTGATATTTGAGATACATGGGAAGGGCGTCGATGCCGTCGTTTCCGATGGCTTCGACGTGTACGTCGGGATCCGTCTGCAGAATGGTCCGAAGCGCCTGTGAAACCAGCGGGTCGTCATCGATAATTACAATTCTCATACACCCTCCTTCGGTACAGAAACAAAAACTTCGAATCCATGATTTCTCCGGAAGACAACATTGCCGCCAAGTTTTTCAACACGCTGCCGGATGCCCGGAAGTCCCATGCCGTCGGATTCATGCAGTTCGAATTCGCCTGCAGGACCCTGATCAGATCCGTTATCGCGAATGATGAGCTGGTACAAAGCCGGATGTTCGTGCAGTGTCACCGTTACTTCGGTGGCGTTTGAATGACGGGCGACGTTCGAGAGACTTTCCTTAAGAATCGACATCAAGGCATAACGGATGTTCTTATCAGGCTGCTCCACAAGATTGCACTTGAGTATGACCGGGCAGAAGAAAAACTCCTGAATACGTGCTCGGATTTCCTCGTAGAGATCAATGGATTCTTCGTGCAGATTATGAATACTCGCACGGACTTCATCCATACCTGAGGACAGTGACTGCTGTAGTACCGATAAGCTCTCGCATGTGGCGGCATCGGTACAGGTTGCAAGCATTGCACCGGTCTGAAGAAGAGAGCTGGTCAGCACGTGTCCGATACTGTCATGAAGTTCGCTCGAAATACGGTTTCTTTCATTTAGCGTCGCCAAATGCACGTCATAGTCCTGCTTTTCCAGCAAGGTCCGGTTCGCGGCTTCCAGCTGCATTTGCTTCTCCGTGACCGCATCCCGAAGCATTTTATATTTTATATTCTTCTGATCAATATCCGTCGTCCGGATGCGAAGAAGCCACGCAAGCAGGACAAACAGAAAAAGAAGGAGTCCGACAAGTGATTGACTCCGGTAAAAAAATATGGAGACCGGGAGGACGGTCAGAAGAGCAACCCATTGCAGGCGCGTCGAGAAAATGGAATAGGCAAACACCGGCAGGAAATATGCCGACTCCGGATACAGCATACTGAGTGCAATATATCCGATGAAAATCCCGAAGGAAATCCTGTCGCTGTCCAGATAACTTCCAAGTGACGCAAGAATGATAACAAAAATGATCGGAACCACAACATATATACTGTTAACCTGCGTCAAAAAAACCGAAGCACACAGTATGAAGAGAATCATTTTGTCAAAGATTGCGTTCATAGGTGTTCCTTCCTGTTTTTGCGGGAATCGCCGGTAATATAACATGCTTCCGGAATTGGTTTCATTTTATCATGACAGAGAATCAAAAAAACATATGACATTTGTCACAATAAGTCAGGATATATGTCACTGGGAGAAGAGGGTCCGGTCCGATACAATGAAGACAACAAAAACAGGTGCTGTTCAGACGGCGATAGAGTCAAGGAGGAATTATGATTGTCAAGGTTTCGAATCTCGTAAAAAGATACGGCGATTTAATCGCACTGGATCACTTCAAACTGGATGTCGCCGAGGGGGAAATATTCGGCCTGCTCGGTCCGAACGGATCAGGAAAAACAACGGCCATCAATTGTATACTTTCACTGCTTACCTTCGACAAAGGCGAAATTGAGGTCTTCGATAAGAAGATGACACCAAGCTCGTACGATCTTAAAAAGGATATAGGCGTTATCATGCAGAATGTCGCTGTAATCGAGGAATTGACGGTATATGAAAATATCGACTTTTTCTGCGGCCTGTATGTTCCGGATAAGGAGATCCGGAAGAAACTGGTGAAAGAAGCGATTGATTTTGTGGGTCTCGGTGATTTCACGAAATTCTATCCTAAGAAACTTAGCGGAGGCCTGCTTCGCCGCCTGAATATCGCCTGCGGAATTGCGCATAAGCCTCGCTTGATTATTATGGACGAACCCACGGTTGCTGTTGATCCGCAAAGCCGCAATAACATCCTCGAAGGGATTGTCCGGCTGAACAGGGAAGGCGCAACGGTCATTTATACCTCTCACTATATGGAAGAAGTGGAGCAGATCTGCACACGGATCGGCATTATGGACAAGGGCCGTATCGTTGCGATGGGAACGAACGAAGAACTCAAGGGAATGATCCGGGTCGGCGAGAAAATATCGATTGAATTCCTTACAGCCGACCCGAAAGATTATGTAGAGTTTGTCGAATCCATGCCGTATATCGCAGCCGTCGAGGTGCAGGACCGGACAATGCTGATTAAGACGGAGAGAGGGCATAACGGTCTCAGTACCATTCTTACTGAACTTCAAACGAAAAACATAAAAGTGGGCCGGGTCTATTGCGAACTTCCTACCCTGAACGATGTGTTTCTTGAGATCACCGGTAAAGAACTGCGTGACGGAAAGGAGAAATAACAGTGTTTTGGCATAATTTTTCCTACAGTCTGAAGAGCAATGTCCGGGATAAGCAGCTTATTTTCTGGACGCTCGCATTTCCCGTAATTCTGGGTTCTCTTTTCGGACTTGCTTTTTCCAATCTGTCAGGTACAGATGTTTTTGATACGATTCAGATTGGCATAGTAAATACACAGGCATATCAAGCGGATACTGCGTTTCAGACGACCCTCTCGACCGCTTCAAAGTCGGATAATACCGCTTCAAAGTCAGATAATACAGCAAGCGATCCTCTCTTTGCAGTAACACAATACGCTTCGCAGGAAGAAGCAGCCAAGGCTCTCACGGACGGGAATATATCCGGGTACATTATGGAAGACAGTACGCTTCACCTGTATATCCGAAGTTCCGGACTGAATCAGACGATCATGAAGGAATTTACCGACTGGTATCTGCAGGAATCGTCCGCGGTGCGCTCCATCGTCACGCAGAACCCGTCCTCTGCATCAGAGATATCCGGGATTCTTTCGAAAAACATTACCTACATCTCTGAGACAAAGTCGAATACCAACGCGCCCAATGACATGCTTACCTACTATTATGCTCTGATCGCCATGGCATGTATGTACGGGTCTTTTCTCGGAATGAAACAGGTCATGACCGTCCAGGCCAACCAGACGCCCACAGGCGCCCGAATACATCTTGCACCGCTCAACAAACTGAAAATATTTGCAAGCTCACTTTGCGCCGCCACGCTGATCCAATATATTTCCATTCTGATCCTTATCGGATATCTGGCTTTTGTTCTGAAGATCGATTTTGGAAATCAACTCGGCTATATTCTCCTGGCATCCTTTGCCGGCTGCTGTACGGGAGTATCTTTCGGAGCCATGGTCGGCGCACTTTCCAAAAAAGGCGAAGGGGTAAAGACAGGCATCATTATTTCACTCTCCATGCTGATGTCCTTTCTTGCCGGTCTGATGGTTGCGCAAGTGAAGTATGAAGCAGTAAAAAGCCTGCCGATACTGGCTTACATCAATCCGGCCAATCTGATTGCCGATTCGTTCTACGCACTCTACTATTACAATACGTATGGACGATTCTTTACCAACGTCGGATTCCTTTTCGGATTTTCGCTCTTGTTCTATTTCATCGTATTTCTAGTGATGAGGAGGCAGAATTATGCAAGTCTTTAATGTTTACTTCAAAATCATTAAGCGCAATTTTCTTACATTGATGATTTACATCGTTGTGTTCATTTTCTTCATTGTACTGTTTGTTATGACAGGAAACAGTCAGCCAACCGCCAATTTCAGCGAATGGAAAAGCCGTGTCATGATTGTTAATCAGGACACGGAGTCACCGCTTACAGCCGGGCTGAATGATTATCTTGCGTCAAAAGCAACTCTGGTGAAAACAGCCCATACAAAAGATGCCATCAGCGATGCGCTATTCTACAATGATGCTGAATATGTACTTACGATTCCGAACGGTTTTTCCGCTGACTTTCTGTCCGGAACACATTCGATGGCGTTGGACGAACAATCCGTTCCAAATTCAACAGCGGGAATGCAGATGAATCTTGTCGTGCAGAAGTATCTGGACATGTTCCGTTTGTATGTTGAAGCGGATCATGTATCGCCGAATGACACGGCAGCGCTCAGACAGATCGCCGATCAGGTCAAGTCGGATCTTGAAAAATCAACCGATGTCGTATGGACAGGCGCCGTTCAGACAAAAGCCGTAGATTCAATTGCTTCCTACTACTCGTATCTTCCATATTCGATGATTTCCATTATGATTATCGCCGTAGCGAACATCATGCAGGTATTCACAAAGCGAGATCTGAAGATGCGAATTCAATGCTCTCCGACTCGTGCCACGAAGATCAATCTCCATTTGCTTCTGGGCAACGTATGTCTGGCACTTGCTGTATGGTTTCTGATGGTTCTTGTCAGTGTCTATTTTGCCGGGGATTCGATCTTTGACAAAGGAGTGCTGCTTCTGATAGCCAATGCATTTGTACTGTCGATTGCAACTCTCAGTATGAGCTTCATGTTCGGGTATCTTGTAAAAAGCAGGGGTGCGCAGCAGTCCATCGCCAATGTCTGCGCGCTGGGGATGTGCTTTGTCAGCGGAGTATTCGTACCGCAGTACCTTCTGGGAGATACGGTAAAACAAATTGCGAGCTTCACACCGACTTACTGGTACGTGAATGCAATCGATAACATTCGCTCGATATCCACATTTTCCTGGG